>DBWO01000036.1 GCA_002309055.1 Ruminococcaceae bacterium UBA1236 | reverse complement strand
TGCACCGGGCTGACAAGCGTAACCATCGGTAGCAGTGTCACAGGCGATGGTGCATTCTCCAAATGCACCGGTCTCACGAGCGTAACCATCGGTAACAGTGTCACAACCATAGGTGGTGCGGCATTTTTCGGTTGCACCGGGCTCACAAGCATAACCATCCCGGACAGTGTCACAAGCATAGGCAATCAGGCATTCGACGGCTGCACCGGGCTCACAAGCATAACCATCCCCGACAGTGTCACAAGCATAGACGGTTGGGCATTTTGCGGTTGCACCGGGCTTACAAGCATAACCATCCCCGACGGCGTCACAAGCATAGGCGATTATGCATTCAACAACTGCACCGGGCTCACAAGCGTAACCATTCCCGACAGCGTCACAAGTATTGGCACCGTTGCATTTTCCGGTTGCACCGGTCTGACAAACATAACCATCCCCGGCAGTGTCACAACCATAGGTGGTGTGGCATTTTTCGGTTGCACCGGGCTTGAGAGTCTTACAGTTGATGAAAACAATTCTGCATATCACGGTTTTGGAAATTGTCTTATAGAAATTGCAACGGGAAAGCTTATTGCAGGCTGTAAAAACAGCATTATTCCCAATGATGGCAGCGTCACAAGCATAGGCGAATGGGCATTCGGAGACTGTACCGGGCTTACAAGCGTAACCATCCCCGACAGTGTCACGAGCATACGCGGCTATGCATTTTACGGATGCACCGGGCTTACAAGCATAACCATCCCCGACAGCGTCACAAGCATAGACAGTTCTGCATTTTACAATTGCACCGGTCTTACAAGCGTAACCATCCCCGACAGTGTCACAAGCATAGGTTATGGTGCATTTTTCGGTTGCACCGGTCTTACAAGCGTAACCATCCCCGACAGTGTCACAAGTATTGGTGATGATGCTTTTTCCGGTTGCAGCGGGCTTACAAGCATAACCATACCCGACAGTGTCACAAGTATTGGCAATGGTGCATTCTACGGCTGCACCGGGCTCACAAGCATAACCATCCCGGACAGTGTCACAAGCATAGGAGATTATGCATTCTCCTACTGCCCCGGGCTTGAAAGCATAACCGTTGATGAAGACAACACCGTTTATCATTCATCCGGCAACTGCCTTATCGAAACAGCAAACAAAACACTTGTTGCCGGATGCAAAAACAGCGTAATCCCCGACAGCGTCACAAGTATTGGCAATGGTGCATTCTACTACTGCCCTGGGCTTACAAGCGTAACAATCCCCGACAGCGTTACAAGCATAGGCAATTATGCATTCCACGAATGCACCGGGCTTACAAGCGTAACCATCGGCAACAGTGTCACAAGCATAGGTAATTATGCATTCTACAGCTGTTCCGGACTTACCGATGTTTTTTATCACGGCACACAAGATGATTGGAATCAAATCCATATTTCTCCAGGAAATGAATATTTGGAAAATGCGACCATTCATTTCCTCGGTGATGAGCCGGCGCATGAACACAGCTACACGGAAACCTTAACCAAAGAGCCTACCTGCAAAGAGGAAGGCGTCAAAACATTTACCTGCACCTGCGGCGACAGCTATACAGAGCCCGTCGCAAAGCTTGAACATACTCCGGAAACCATCACCATTGCCGCCACCTGCACGGAAGACGGCGCGGAATTTCAGATTTGCTTGGTCTGCGGCGATGTGCTCAGCGAGGCAACTGTTATTAAGGCAACCGGACATAATTACGGCGAAGGTGTCATAACAAAAGAAGCAACCTGCAAAGAGGAAGGCGTCAAAACATTTACCTGCTCAAAATGCGGCGACAGCTACACAGAGCCCGTCGCAAAGCTTGAACATATTCCCGGCGGGTGGGTAACCGAAAAAGAGCCTACCGAAACCGAAGCGGGCAGAGCGGTTAAAAAATGCACATTATGCGGCGATATACTCGAGCAGAAGGAACTGCCGAAGCTTGAGGTCGTGAAAGATGAGGAGACAGGCATTGAGCTTGTTTGCGCAGGGGATGACTATGACGGTGAAGTTGCAATCAGCGTTGAAGAGTCATTTGACGGCGCCGCATTCAACGTTGTCAACACTCAGACCGGGGCAATACATCAGGCGGTTTATGATGTAAAACTGCTCGTTGACGGCGAGGAAACACAGCCGAACGGAAAAGTCAAGGTTAAAATACCCGTTCCCGAAGGCTATAACCCCGCTTACACATTTGTGTATCATGTCAACACGGAAACCGGCAAAGTTGAAAAAATGGACGCCGTTTACGAAAACGGATATATGGTGTTTGAAACAGACCATTTCAGTTATTATGCTGTTGTTGATGAAACGCCCGAAATCCCCGTCAACCCCACGGCAAACGCGAAGTTGAATGTAAAATCCTCTGCAACGGTTGAATACAAGGCGAACGTCACCGTAACCGCCACGGCGGAAAATGTGCCCGAGGGATATGTGCTCGCAATTTATGAAGGCAGCACGCTCAGAGAAAAGGGCAGCAATACAAGCGTTTCGTATAAAGCCGGCACGATGACTGCAAACAGAACCTTCACCGTGAAGGTAATTGACGCGAACAAGAATGTTCAGAAGGACGCAAACGGAAACGAGCTTTCCGCAAACTGCGAAGTGAAAGTCAATTCCGGCTTCTTCGCAAAGATAATCGCCTTCTTCAAAGGTCTGTTCGGAATGCTCCCGAATGTGGAAATCAAACCGTAAAACATAATTAATTAACGGCCGCACCGTGCAAATCTGCCCGGCGCGGCCGTTTTTTGCGCTTAAAACACAATAATCTACACAAACTTTATTGCCCCGCAAAGTGAATAAACACAAAATATAGTCTTTGCCTTAACATTCCGTTAACATCCGACGGCTCTTTGCACAAAATCTTCTCCCATCCGGCGATAATTAAGTTAAAATTGACAACAGGTTTTTGACATCGGCATTTGTGCATGCTGCACAAACGGAAGATATTACAGTTGTGCAAAATCACTTGACATTTTTCGAAACGGTGCTATAATGAAGCCAACAAAACAAGAAAGGAAGGCACTTGATTATGTCAGACTTCAGAGAAATCAAAAAACTTGAAGACCAGCTTATGGAAGAGATCAGACACGAGAAGTTTTTCTCATTCAAGAGGTTTGTCAAGATTCTTGAGCTTCAGAGCCTTTACAGAATGGCGTAAGCCCTTGGCAACCCCGCGAAAAACATCGGGCTTCCGTTTAAAGCTTCGGAAACCGGTTTCATATACTGAAGCTTTTGCTTCGGACCATAAGTATCACACCGCTGCCTACGGGCGGCGGTTTTTCATTTAACACGCAAAAAAAGAGCTCACGGCGTTTGCCGCGGGCCCCTTTTGTTATATTGCATTGTCATTCGCCCGGTTTTTCCGCGCTTAAAGCTTCTTTGTGCATAAGATGTATTCCAATGTGGCCGATGCCGAGGATTGCAACCGAAGCGCCGAGCACGATGTTTTTGCCGTAAACCGCGAGCAGCAGGAAGGCGATTACCGGGAGCGAGGCGCCCGGGACGGGTATTCCGAGCAGGCTGCCGTAAAAATCGCGCATTGTCTTTTCGCTTCTGAAATACCTTATCCAGAAAACCTCATACAGAACCATCAGCGCGAATGATACCGCGAGCCACCAAAGCCAAGGCGTGCATCGTATGTTGAAATCCTTGAAAATCAGTACCGCGCAGGACACAAGCACCTCTCCGGCTCTCTCAAGAGCAAGGAGCGCTTTATTCTCGTTCGCGGCATATTTTTCATAGTCCGCCGGCTTGTGCTTCGTCCAGATTATGTTCGGGGCCATCAGCATTAAAAGATAAATGAGACCCACATAGGAAAATCCGAAATGCATTGCTTTACCCCGCCTGTTCCACGTCAAAGCGGAAATCGCCGTTTCTGCATTCCCCCGTGGTTTCAACAATGAGATATATTTTTTCTTCTCCGGCGTATTCGAGAGCCGAGCTGAGTTCTTCGCCTGCTTCAACTGTAAAGAGCTCTTTTCTGACTCCGCCGCATTCACAGCTGACAGCGGCGCTGCCGGACTCAAGCTTTGCGGAATACTTGATGCGTTCGCCCTCACGGCAATTCATCTTGAACACCATTGTGCCTGAAAAGGACATAAAGCTCATAAATGAAGACGAGGGGGTCTCCGAGTGAACAAAGCCCACCGCTTTATAATGAGACACGGGCCCGCCGCACCCGGCAAGTGACAGCGCCATTATCAGCGCCGCCGCAAGTGCAATTATACGTTTCATCGCTTACACCTCTTGCGGAATAACCGGCTTATCTGCCGATGTTTTTAAACCAATCGAAAATATCGGTGAAGAAGGTTTTTACTGCGTCCGAAATAAGCGGGAACAGAGCCTTGAGCACGGGAGAAACAACGCTGCCGCTGCCGCCCTCGGGATTGCCGCCGAGCGTGCCGTTCATCTCAACATCCTCACCCGCGTAATCCGATGTGAAGCCGCACAGCCAGGATACCACGCCGTCCGGGCTTGTAAGCTCAATTTCGTTGCCCTGAGCGTCGGTTGTCACGGCGTTGGGGTATTTGCCCTCATCATAGGTGAACAGATCGTTCGCCAGAGCAAACCAGACGTGGTGATTGCTCGTTGTGTTCCTTCCGTCGGGATATTTTACGCGCCCGAAAAGGGTGAGGCGGCAGTTCTGCGGCACATTTGTCTTTTCACAGAGCCTGTTCCAGATATCCTCGGAATAGGTGTAATAGCCGGCAATCAGGTCAAAACGGCTCACCATAAGCCAGACGGGCATGTCGGCAAGCGCCTCAAGCTGCTCATCACTCGGATTATATGCCGGGCAGAGCGGGAAGGCCGCCGCGAAGAAATCCGGGTAGCTCGACGCGGTTTTAAGCGTCATCTTGCCGCCCATTGAAAAACCGCCCACGTAAATGCGCGAAAGATCCACTGTATCGGCGTGCCGGGCAATGAATTCATCTATCGCCGCCTTAACGGCAGGTACATATTTGTCGCTCCAGTATTCTTTGTTTTCCTCATGAGTCCTGGGCACAAAAAGGTAAGCTCCGCCGCCGGCGAAACGCTGCTGAATCTCATCGCTCGCCCAGAGCGGAAAATTGTTTTCCTCAATTTGGCCGCGCGGCTTCGAGCCCTGACCCATACCGTGAAAATACACCACAAGGGGCAGTTTTTCGGCGGGATTTTCGGGAGCATAGTAAACATAGTCCACAGACAGGCCGTCAACCTCGGGACCTTTTTCGTCGGCAAATTTTGCCTTGAGCGCGTCAATGCTGCCGGGGTCCGCGGCAAAAGCCGTGATGCCCTGGTGCATAATCATAATAAAGGCGATGAGTAAACAGAATATTCTTTTTTTCATCTTTTTCCCTCTTTTCTTTTGCTTTTCCCGGGGATTGCGTTTATTATCCCCGACAAACAGTTTAACACGCCGGAAAGGATTTATCAAGCATAATAAAAACCGCCGTGATTATCTTTAATCACGGCGGGGCCGCTTTGTTATTTGACACGCTCATTTTAAAGTGATATTATATTCGCGTATATTCCGAAAGAGGAGATGAATTGTATGAATCCGTTGGTTATTGCACTTTTGATTATTGTCGGCATTATTGTGCTTCTGCTCGCGATTGCGGTTATCAGGGCCGTTTCGATAAAGGCGAAGCCCGTTGAGGGCGAAAGCAAGGCGGTATTCACCCCGGAGGAAGAGGAAAAGTACGCGCGCGTGCTCTCGGAGATGATTAAAGTGCCCACGATTTCAAAGGGCGAGGGTGAGGATAAAAGCGAGTTTTACAAGCTTCACGCCGTGCTCAGGGAACTTTTCCCGAATATTCACGAAAGTCTTGAAATGACTGAGATTGACGGCAACATCATTTACCGCTGGCAGGGTAAAGATTCGTCGCTTGACCCCATTCTTCTCATGGGTCATCAGGATGTTGTGCCCGCCGCCGAGACCGACTGGAAGCACGACCCGTTTTCGGGCGATATTGAGGGCGGCTGCATACACGGCAGAGGCGCCATGGACTGCAAGTGCACCGTCATGGCGGAGATGGCCGCGGTCGAGGAGCTTCTCGCCGAGGGCTTTGTGCCCGAAAGAGACGTTTATCTCGCTTACGCCTGCAATGAGGAGACCTCGGGCGGCGGAGCGCAGAAGCTTGTCAAATACCTGCAGGATAAGGGAATCCGCCTTTGTGTAGCAATGGATGAGGGCGGCGCGATAGTTGACGACGCGATGCCCGGTATGTCGTCAAAATGCGCGGCTGTCGGCATAGTTGAAAAAGGCACGGTCAATATAAAATTCACCGCGAAAGGCAAGGGCGGTCACTCTTCAACTCCGCCTAAAAACACCCCGTTTGCGCGCCTTTCCGCTTTCGTGTGCGATGTTGAAAAGAAGAACCCGTTCAAAACGGTTATCACGACTCCGGTTAAGTATATGCTTTCAAACATCGCTCCGTATCTCTCATTCCCGATGAGGCTGATTTTCGGCAACCTGTGGCTTTTCAAGCCCCTTCTCACGGTGCTTATGCCTAAGTTTTCGCCGGGCGCGAGAGCGTTTGTCACAACAACGGTTGTATTCACAATGGGCGAGGGCTCAAAAGCTCCTAATGTGATACCGGACGAAGCTTATCTGATAGCGAATATGCGAGTCGGCACACAGCAGTCAAAGGACGAATGCGTAGAGATTCTCAGAAAAATTGCCGCGAAATACGACATTGAAACCGAGCTTCTCAAGGGCTTCAACGCCTCAAGAATCAGCGACCCCGGCAGCGACGAAATGAAGTATCTGAAGCAGTGCGTTGCCGATGTTTTCCCCGGCTACTGCTTCACTCCCTACTATATGTGCGGCGGTACGGACTGCAGACATTACGGGGCGGTTACGGACAACTGCCTGAGATTCACCCCCGTTTACATTTCGCCTTCTCAGATGGCGGCTATGCACGCGGCAAACGAGAGCATCGGCTCCGCCGCGGTGGCAGCGGGCGTGAAATTTTACAAATACTTCCTCAGAAATCACAAGTAAATTAAAGCATTATTCAGGAGCTCACGGTTTTTCCGTGAGCTCTTGTTATTAAAAATCCGTTCATATAATATCTATTATAAGTTGTTGACCTTAAAATCTCACTATGATATAATTAACACGATTATTTTCAGTTGCGCGGAGGTGCTTTGCCTTGATTAAAATTTCGCCGTCGGTGCTTGCTTCCGATTTTTCCCGCCTCGGGGAGGAAGCCGTAAAGATGGAAAAGAGCGGTGCGGATATGCTTCACCTTGATGTTATGGACGGTCATTTTGTGCCTAACATCAGTTTCGGCGCGCCCGTGATAACTCCGCTTAGAAACAAAACTTCTCTCTTTTTCGATGTGCATCTCATGATTTCCGACCCGCTCCGCTACGCGCGGGATTTCGCGAAAGCGGGCGCGGATATGATAACATTCCATTTCGAGAGTGATTCCGACCCCTCGGCAACTCTCGATGAGATACATTCGCTCGGCTGCAAGGCGGGCATCGCGATTAAACCCGCGACCCCGGCCGAAGCGGTTATCCCCTTTATTGACAGGGCGGATATGATTCTTGTAATGACGGTTGAGCCCGGTTTCGGCGGTCAGTCCTTTATGGAGGACACGATGCCGAAGGTGCGCCTCATAAGAGACGCCGCTTTAAAGGCGGGCAAAGATCTCGACATACAGGTTGACGGCGGCATAAACGACAAAACCGCCTGCACCGCCGCGAAAGCGGGTGCAAACGTACTTGTTGCGGGCAGCGCGGTTTTCCGCTCGGAGAATCCCGCCGGAACCATAGCGACACTCAGAAAGAACGCAGAGGTGAATTTCGTTGGCTGACGGAAAAACCGGCCGCGGTGAAAAATCAACAAAAATATTCG
The DNA here is from genome assembly GCA_002309055.1 of Ruminococcaceae bacterium UBA1236. GTDB lineage: Bacteria > Bacillota > Clostridia > Oscillospirales > Acutalibacteraceae > CAG-177. The sequence continues at coordinate 12,544 of DBWO01000036.1, read as the reverse complement.
GCGACTATCTCGTCATGCTTATCGCGCCCTGTGTTATCTCGGTATGGTATTACGGGGCGGCGGCCTTGCGCACTCTGATTGTCTGCCTGCTCACCTCGCTCATATGCGATTTCGCAGTGAGCGTCATCATAAACAAGCAGTATTACGCGGCGGATTTAAGCGCTTTGTGCTCGGGTATTATCATTGCGCTGATGCTTTCGGCGAATGTGCCGGCTTATGTGGGAGTTGTGGCGTGCGTGTTTGCCGTTGCCGTTGCTAAAATACCATTCGGCGGCGGTATGAGGGCGCCCTTTGTGCCCGCGGCGGCAGGTTTCGCTTTTACCGCTGTCTGCTTCGGCAAAGAGGTTTTCACCTATTCTTCCGGCAGAGCGTTTATGAAAACGGTTTCTCTGGGCGCATCTCTTATGTCGGGCAGCACCCTGAGAATCAACGCATCAAATCTCATAGATATGCTTACCGGCAATATTTACGGCCCTATGGGCACAACCTGCATAATCGCGATGCTCGGCTGTGTTGTGTTTCTGCTTATCCGCAGGCGCTATTCGCTCCTGCCGGGCGCCGGCTTTATTGCCGCCTGTTTTATTGTTTCACTTATTTTCCCGCGCTCGGGCGGCTCGGTTATCTCCTGCGCCGTTACGGAGCTTTTCTCGGGCTCGCTTATTTTTGCCGCGGTGTTTATGCTCACAAATCCCGCCACTATGCCGTCAAACGCGGCAAACAAAGTGGTTTACGGCGTGTTTACGGGAATAGTCTGCATGGTTATGAGGCACATGGGCGCGTTTGAGGAGCCCGTATGCTTCGCCGTTCTTATCGCGAACGCTTTCAGTCCGCTCCTTGACCTGCTTACGGACAGGGTGCGTATAATTTTCTCCCGCAAAAAGCAGAGGGAGGTGACGGAAAACGGATAAGAAGTATTCACTGGGCAAAATGATGTTTGTCGGCGCGGTTAAATTTAACCCCGTGCTTATTCAGTGCGTGGCTCTTTGCCCCGTTGTTGCCGCCACGCAAAACCTTAAAGACGCGTTTTTCACCGCCGTTGCCGTTTTCGCGGATTTGTTCATCACCGCTTTTATAGCGAGTACGGCGCTTAAAAAGGTGCCGAGATTTGTCAGAGTCGCATTATATCTGATAATCGGTCTCGCGATAATCTGCCCGGTGCTCTGGCTGATAGAATTCAGAACACTTGTCACTTTACCGCTTATCATGAAAATCATCCTGCCTCTCGTCGCGGTCAATTCCGCGACCGCCGTGCACTGCGAAACATTCGCCGTAAAAAACGATGTGCGCACAGCCGTCAATGACGCGCTTGCCGCGGGCACGGGCATAGGCGTTATTATGCTTATCTGCGGCGCAATCAGAGAGATTGCGGGCAGCGGCACGATTCTCGGGTACAGCTTAGGCCTTAAAATCACCCTTCCCGGCATGGCGATGCCTGTCGGCTGTCTTGTTATTCTCGGTTTCGGCGCGGCGGCGCTTCAGAGATTTTTCTCAGAGGAGAAGAACCCCGCTCACAAAGAAACCGGTCATCAGCCCGAAGAGGTTGACCTTGAGATGGATGATGACTACGGCCCCGAGCTTGTCGATATGGACTTCGCTTATGAAAACGACGATGAATACGCGTATCTGCTTTCATCTGTCAATGAGCTGATTGATTCCTTCACAAGCGGAGAGGATGAGAGTGAGGAGGGCGAAGAATCATGAAGATAGTATCCGACCTTCTCATAACCGCGCTTTACGTTGTGTTTGTGCAGAATCTCGTTATGTGCTCGGGTCTCGGTATGAGCGAAGCAATCCGTATTGCGAGCCGCCCCGGCACATTCATAAGATTCGCCGCAATGATATCCGGTTTCTCGGTTGTCACAAGCGTTATATGCAGCCTGCTCGCTATATTTGTGCCCTCAATTGAGAGCTCCGCAGTCAAGGCGATGCTTTACGGCGGAGTGCTCGCGGCTGTTTACCTGATTTCGGCCGTTGTCGTGAGAATCGCGAGCGGCGATAAGGAGCTGCTCGGAAACCTCGGTATAGCGGCTCTCAACACCCTTGTGTTTGCAGTGCCTTACATCAACAACAACGCTTCCTACACCATCTGGAACAGCATCGGCTCAGGCCTCGGCGCGGGCGCGGCGTTTGTGCTCGCCGCGGCGCTTATAGGCAGCGGCTCGAGGCTGCTCGAAAAGAACAAGCATATTCCGCCCGCTTTCAGGGGCTCGCCCGCTATGTTCCTCTATGTGGCGATGATTTCCCTCGGCTTTATGGGCTTTACGGGCACCACTCTTTTCACCTGATATTTAGTTAAACGAGGAAATAATATGAAAAGCGCTAAAACCGAAAAAGCATTAAAACCGTCTCAGAGAGACAGTATCACGGGCTTTTCCGCGAAATTCGGCTCGGGTTCCGACTACAGGACGAAGGCCCTGCGCAGGAAAATCGCGAGAATAATAATCATCACGCTCTGTGTGCTCGCTCTCGTTTATGCCGGCTATATATTCACGGACGTGATTCTCAGAATAACTGAACTGCCATTGGAGGCTTCGGCAAGTGGACTTTATACCGTACAACTCAGCCCTTACATATCATAAATACCCGTTCGGCGCCGTCAGAGAGGGCACCGAGGTCATATTCCGCATTGTGCTTCCGAAATCCTTCGGCTGTAATTCGGCGTATCTGAGAATCAACAGAGACGGCGAAAACTTTGAAAACATCCCCATGCAGTGGGAAAGAGACGAGGGCTTTTCGGAGGAGTGGTGGCGCGTTTCCTTCACCCCGGAAAAATCCGGCCTCTATTTCTACAAATTCTGCATTTTCAACTACTATTCCGAAAATTTCATTACCCGCGCCTTTGCCTCATCGGGCCTTATCTCCTGCGAGGGCGGCGACTTTTTCTTCACCGTCTACGATAAGGATTTCAAAACGCCCGGCGGCATAAAGGGCTCGGTCATATATCAGATTTTCCCCGACAGATTCTGTTTTTCGGGCAAAGAGAAAAAAGGCGATTTCACCGGCAGAAACCTCAGAGATGACTGGGGCGGCAAACCGATGTGGAATCCGGACCCCGACGGCAGAATCACCGGCTACGATTTCTTCAAGGGCGATTTCAAAGGCATTGAATCCCGCCTTGACTATCTCGCGGGCCTCGGCGTCGGATGCATTTATCTGAACCCCGTTTTTCTCGCGGAGTCAAATCACAGGTACGACACCGCCGATTACGAAAAACCGGACCCGCTCCTCGGCACGGAAAAGGATTTTGAGCGCCTTTGCAAAAAAGCGAAGCAGAAGGGCATCGACATTATCCTTGACGGCGTTTTCAGCCATACGGGCGCAAACAGCAAATACTTCAACAAAAACGGCGCTTTCGGCAAAGGCGGAGCTTACAATGATAAAAACTCGCCGTATTACGGCTGGTATAAATTCAGCGAATATCCCGATAAATACGACTGCTGGTGGGGCGTTGACATCCTGCCGGAAGTTGACGAAACAAACGACAGCTACATTGAATACATAAAAACAGTGCTTGAAAAGTGGCAGGGCCTGGGCGCTGCCGGCTGGCGGCTTGACGTTGCTGACGAGCTGCCCGACAAATTCCTCGACGCCCTGCGCGAAAAGGTGAAGAGCACAGACCCGGAAGCGCTCATAATAGGCGAGGTGTGGGAGGATGCCTCCTGCAAAATCAGCTACGGTGAGCGCAGGCGCTACCTGCAGGGAAGGCAGCTTGACTCCGTTATGAATTACCCGTTCGCGGACGCGATTATCTGGTTTGCCGTGAGCGGAATAGCGGAGGGATTCAACGAAAAAATCAACGAAATCTGCGAAAACTACCCGAAGTGTGTGGTGGACTGCCTTATGAACCACATTGGCACCCACGACACCTGCAGGGTGCTCAGCCGTCTCGGCACGCTTGACGGCTATGAGTCCGACCCGGTAAACAGATATGACGGCACGATGACCGCCGAAGAGAGGGAGAGAGGCAAAAAGCTCCTTAAATTCGTTTCTTCAATTCAGTTTACCCTGCCGGGCGTCCCCTGCATTTATTACGGCGATGAAGCGGGCGAGGGCGGGGGAGTAGACCCCTACAACAGAGGATGCTACCCCTGGGGCAGTGAGGACGAAGAGCTGCTCGCACACTACCGTTTCCTCGGAAAGTTACGCAAAGAGCATCCCGTATTCAGGGAGGGCTCGTTTGTGCCCGTATCCTCCTGCCTCGGCTGTGTCGCCTATGAGAGACAGGGCGAGGGCGAGAGGATAATGACCGTTGCCAACAGAAATCCCCACCCGATTGTTTACACCCTTCCTTCGGACGGCTTTGTTTCACTCACGGGAGAAACCGTGAGCGGCAGAGACCTTTATCTTGAGGGTGAGACAGCGGCTATTTTAGTGAGAAGTTGTGATTGATTTTGAAAAACAGTAATTCCCCTTTCAAAAAAGAAAAAAGCTATACCGACGCGGCGAGCAAAAAGTGGCTGATAATCATCGGCTGCGCTTTGGCTGTTATACTTATCGGCTCGGTTGTTGCAATCCTTGCGAAAAACGATTTTGATTTAAGGTCCGCCCTGAGCGGAGAAATCGTGACAACGAAAGAGAACGAGGAGACAACCGTTAAAACCGACATCGCGAAAAGCGACAGATATTATCTGCTTTACTGCTTTGATGATGATACAAACGACCTGAGATTTATGTGGGTTGTCAGGCTGAAGCTGCCCTCGCGCGCCGTCACCGTTTTCGCGCCCAATGTGCAGACGATGACCTCGGTCGGCGACGATACGATAAGCTTCAATTACACCTACAAAACCCGCGGCACAGATGCCCTCAAAATCGCCGTTGAGAATGAATACGGCATTGAGATAAGCAAATACGCGGGCTCGGGCACCAAAAATTTCAAGTCCATGATAAACTATATGGGCGGCATCACCCTCGATGTGCCCGAAAAGGTGGAATACAGAGATCAGTTCAACCTTTTCCTCATCAAGGGCAAAAACACCGTAAAGGGCGACCCGGTCTATAAATATCTGATCTGGCTCGGTTTCGGGCAGGCGGAAAGCATAAGCAGGAGAAGCGACGTGCTCGTTGAGATATTCTCCACCGTATTCACGCAGGCAAACTCCCTTAAAACGGACGCATATTACTCAAAATTCGCAAACTCGGTTGAAACGGATTTTACCATAGTCGATTACCGCAAGGAAATTGAAACCGTAAAATATGTTTTTGAAAACGGCATTTCAAAGGTCACTGTTGCTCAGAATGAGAATGAGCTGACCGGAAAGAAGTAAAATGGAACACAAGAAACGAACGCTTGTCATCTGCCTGATAGTGATAGTTCTGTCGATTATCAGCCTCAAGATAAATTTCCCGGATCTCGCGATGCCCGTCATCAACGCTACCGAAGACCCGGAGGCTCCGAGTTCCAACGGCAGCCCGTACAAGCTCTATTACGAAAAGCTTGCTCCGTTTGAGAAGCAGGCGTACAACATGATACTTGACAAAATCTATGATATGCCCGAAAGAATCCTTGTGCCTGACCTAGACGAGGAATCGCTGGACAATGTCTTCCGCGCCCTGCTGTATGACAACCCCGATTTGTTTTTCCTCGGCAGAAAATGCTCTGTAAAAGCGGAGCTGTGGAATGACTTTTTCTCTGTTGAGTACATCATAGACAAGAGCGAGTATGCCCGCAAAAAGGCGGAGATTGACGCCGTGTGCGACAGCATAATTTCCAAGCTTTCAAACACCTCAGACCAGTGGCAGACGGAGCTCGAAATCCACAACTGGATTGTTGACAACTGCGCATACAAAATCGAGGAAAAGGAGTATGTCTATTCCTCGGTTTACGGCAGCCTTGTAAATCATATCGCCGCCTGCGAGGGCTATTCAAAGGCCGCAAAGCTGCTGCTTGATAAGGTAGGCATAGAGAGCGCCGTCATCAGCGGCACCGCCTCATCGTCACGGCAGGCGGGCGGCTCGCATATGTGGAATGTCGTGAATGTAAACGGCAACTGGTATCACCTTGACTGCACCTGGGATGACCCCCTGACGGACAGCGGCAGGGGAGTGCGCCTTTACACATATTTCAACGTTTCGGACGAAGTAATCGGCAAGAATCACTTTGACTTTTCAATTGATATAAACTGTATTTCCGACAGTGACAATTATTATTCGTCCACGGGGCTTGTTTTCCCGAATTATTCAAAAGTCAATGAGACCGACCTTTCAAACAAGATTTACGCGCAGTATAAAAACGGCGAGAGACAGATTCAGATTAACTTCTCAAACGAAAAATCATATAAAAAAGCCTGCTCCGAGCTTATCGACGGCTACCGCCTGTCGTCAATTCTCAAAAACAAGAAGGCCGCGGACGGAAAGACGCTGTTTGATAAGCTTCAGGGCTATTACGATGATAAAGATCTTTACACCTTGACGCTCATTTTTGACTGACGGAAAGAGGGATACTATGGATAAACTGAGAATTGAAAACGCGGTCAGGGAGATACTCGCCGCCGTCGGTGAGGACCCGGACAGAGAGGGCCTGCTTGAGACCCCCGCGAGAGTCGCCCGTATGTATGAGGAGATTTTCTCGGGCCTTGAGAGTGACCCGAAACGCCATCTCAAGCTATTTGACGAGGGCAGCGACGAGATGGTCATAGTGCGTGATATCCCGCTTTATTCGATGTGCGAGCATCACCTGCTCCCGTTTATCGGCAAGGCGCATATAGCCTACATTCCCTCGGACGGCAGGGTTATCGGCCTTTCAAAGCTTGCGAGAATAGTTGATGATTTCGCGAAGAGGCCCCAGCTCCAGGAGCGGCTTACAGGGCAGATTGCCGACTTTCTTGATGAATCAATGCACCCGATGGGTGTTGCCGTTGTGGTAGAGGCAGAGCATCTCTGCATGACAATGCGCGGAGCGCGGGCATCCGGAGCACAGACCCGCACATCCGCCCTCAGAGGCATTATGAGAAACGATGCGAAGACCAGGGCGGAGGCGCTGTCCCTGCTCACGGGAGGCAGAGAATAATGTTTTCCGCAGGCGGTTTTTCATTCCCCTTAGGCAAAAAAACCTATGTGATGGGCATACTCAACTACACCCCGGATTCATTCTCGGACGGAGGCCGCTTTTTCACGCCCGAAGCGGCGGCTGAAAGAGCTCTTGAGATAGAAAAACAGGGCGCGGATATAATAGACATCGGCGCGAACTCCACGCGGCCCGGCAGCGTGATTCTGAGCGAAAGCGAGGAGCTCGAGCGGCTCAGAGATGTGCTCGGAGCCTTACGCTGCAAGGTTTCTCTGCCGGTTTCGGTTGACACTTTTTATCCCTCGTGCGCGTCTTTCGCTCTCGAAAACGGCGCGGTGATAATAAACGATGTCAGCGGCACCTTTAACCCCGTAATCGCTTCTCTCGTCAGGGAGAAAAAATGCGGATACATTGTAATGCACAATCCCTGCGGAGCGGACGGTGTGGCGCAGTATCCCGACGGCGCGTCTGTCGCCGTGAGGCAGTTTTTCCTTGACTGCCTTGAAAAAGCGGCACAGGCGGGCCTTGATTTTTCGCACCTCTGCCTTGACCCCGGTTTCGGCTTCGGCAAGAGCAGAGAGGACGACCGGGAGGTGCTCGGCAACCTCGGTTTAATCAAATTCAAGGGCATTGCTCTTCTTGCGGGCGTTTCGAGAAAAAGGATGACCTCGCTCGGCGATGACAAGCCCCTTGAAAGGGAGACGGCAACCGCCGCGGCGAACGCCCTTGCGATAGCCGGCGGAGCAGATATCATAAGGGTTCACGATGTCGCGAACGCGGTAAAAACCGCCGCGTTTACGGACAGAATCACCAGAAGATAAGGCGGCATATATATGGATAAAATCATCATAAAGGGGCTTAAAGTTTACGCTCATCACGGGGTGAATCCCGAGGAAAAAGAATTCGGTCAGAATTTCATTCTCGACATTACCGCTTTTCTCGACCTTTCGGCTCCCCGTCTTTCGGATAACCTTGAGGAAACGGTGAATTACGCAAAAATCGTAAAGACCGTCACCGCGGTTTTTACCGCGCAGATTGATGACCTCATCGAGAGGGCGGCATACCGCGTGGCGAGAGCGATTCTTGAGGGGTTTGAAAAGGTTGATTCCGTCACGGTGCTCCTGAAAAAGCCGGAGGCGCCGGTCAAGGCGGAGTTTAAATATGTTGCGGCCGAAATATCCCTGAGCAGAGGTGAGCTTTAATGAATCAGGCGGTAATTGCCCTTGGCACAAACATGGGCACAAGAATAGACAATCTCAACTGCGCCATCCGCGCCATTTCACGCCTTCCGGGCGTGAGAATCATATCGGGCTCATCGGTTTATGAAACCGACCCCGTGGGCATAACGGAGCAGAGAAAATTCTATAACGCGGTCATCCTTGTTGAAACCACCGCGAGCCCCGCTATTCTCCTGGGAGGATGCCTCGGAATTGAGGCGGCGATGGGCAGGGTGCGCAAGGAGAAAAACGGCCCGAGAATTATTGATATAGACCTTCTTCTCTATGAGAATTTCAGAAACGACAGCTTTGAGATGCGCGTGCCTCACCCCGAGATTCTCAACAGGGCTTTCGTAATGGTGCCTCTCGCGGATATCTTCCCCTCAAAGCGCGCTCTCGGCCTCTTTTTCGGGGCCGCCCTGCGTGAAATCGGGGAGGACGGCGTGAGCAAAACAGGGTATGAACTCGTGATACCGGAAGGCGAGGATTTTGTATGATTTGCGACAACTGCTCACACTGGGATTACGATGACGAATGCGATGAGTATTACTGCACGGCGGACCTTGACGAGGACGAAATCTGCAGGTTTTACGAGTGCGGGGCGACACAGTGCCCCTATTATGACCCTTACGATGAATATGGGATTGTAAGAAAACAGAACTGAATTATATATAATAATGCCGAAAAACCAACCTGTTATTTTGTGAAAAATGACAGGTTGATATTCTAATTCTTTTATTATATAATAGTAGCGGTAAAGTATGCGGGTTTCCCGCTTCACACTCAGACTAAAGAAAGAAGGAATGCTATCATGACCAGGAAAATCTTAGCAGTCATCCTCGCTCTCGTAATGGCCATCGGCGGATTCTCAATTCTCGCCGTCGCTGACGAAGCAGACGCAAACGCTACCCCCGAGGGCAAAGCGGCGGCTTGGACCGAGAACCTTGCTCCCGTGCTTGCACAGCTCATCAGAAACGAGAGTTCCTCAAACTGGAAGTATGTTGCAGAGAACAACAAAGAGCTCTCCGACACCATGCTTACCTACACCATCTTCGCTCTTTATGACGATGCATGGAAAAACGGTTTTGACAAGAGCGTTTCAGTAGAAAACGCAGAAGAGATTCTTGTTTCTCTTATTGAGAAGATTGATGCCAACATCGGCGAGTCAAAGTTTGCTGAGGTTCTCAGCGTTCTCCAGACTGCATCCGATTTCAATGACCTTCTCCAGAAGGTTAACGGCTATGTCAAGATTTCCGACACCCTCAACTCCAATGAGTGGAACACCGCTTTCAAGTATATCAACTATGCTATCAAGATCGGCAACCTCTACATGGAAGCGAGAGACGAAGTTATCGAGGCATACGCGCGCATCATTTCCGTTCAGGCGGCAAACGAACTCTATAAGGATTTCCTTCAGTACGTTGCCAACACCACCGATTACGGCGTTGTTGTTACCGCTTGTAACAACCTTATCGCTGACATCGAGACCAGCGTTGAAGAGCTCATTCACGCAGAAGTTCTTAAAGCAACCGGCTTTACGGCTTCCAATGTTCTTACCACCGCTGCCCGTATCGCTATGGACACCAACGCTTACACTGCCGTTGCTCTTAAAGTTTATGACATCGGCGTAAGCGCGGCAGACGTTCTCTGGAACACCAGCGACCAGTACAAGCTTATGGATCAGCTCTACACCACCTTCTTTGTGGAGACCGCTGCTTCCTCTTATGCAAAGAATGCCGCTGCATCGGATAACGATGACCTCTATGTTTTCGCTATCGGTTCACTCCTTGCTCTCAGACAGGCAGGTGCCGAGACCCTTTACAACCTCAAGCTTGCTCAGAACAAGGGCGTTGTAGGTATGATAAAGGACCAGATTAACTACAACGTTACCATCAACGAAGCTGCTGAGCTTGCTTTCCTTGCTCTTGCAAAGGAAGTTCTCTTCAACACCGACGTTGAAACTTATATCCCCGTTGACAGCATCCTTCAGGTTAACACCGCCGCTGTTGTCAAGGCAGGCGACACCAGCCTTCGCGCAGCAACCGCAGAGCCCGTATTCACCGATGACGGCTACTTCTCAGTTGCTTACAACGATGCCGCAGGCACTCTCATCAAGACCGGCTTTGTTGCTCCCGCAACCGACGTTGAGATTTCTTCCGACAAAGACACTCTCGTAACCGCTATTGTTGATGTTATCGTTAACGGCGAGATTGAGGATTACTCATTCACCACAATCGGCGTTTCACCCGAGAAGACCATCACCTTCAACACCGCTTTCGCAGACGGCTACACCTTTGAGCTTGCAGGTGCGGAAGAGACCGAGACCTTCTACTTCAGCGATGAATTCGCATATCCCGCTCTCAACGCTGTTACCGCTTCATCGGTTACAAACGCTGTTGTAAACGTTGCCAAGGATCAGGCAGGCAAGAAGATCATCTCCATCGGCGATGCAATCAAGGCCTTCTTCGACAACATCCTCGCAACAATCTCCAACCTCATCAATTCAATCAAGCTCTTCAAATAAGAGCAAATCGAATTAAATGAATTTCCGCCTCCGGTTTTCCGGGGGCGGATTTTTTATCAATGCAGAATTTATGAATGCAGAATGCAGAATGTCATAGAGTTTCCGAAAGCGCACCCGTAGGGCAAGGATTCATCCTTGCCGCCACAAGGATATGCGTGAGCATAATAATCGGGGCCCCCGAAAAGTCCAATAGACTTTTTGGGGAGAGGAGGAACAGCGGAGCGGATGAGAGCTCGCGTGAACAAAGGATTACAAGACGCGGGCGCGATTAAGCGGAGCTTGTGACGACGACGTAGGGAATGGCGCCTTCGACATTCCGATTCTCCGACAGGAGGATTGCTTGTGCTCTGCACATCCCTTTGACAATGTGCCTCAAGGCACATCGGAACGCCGGAGACGGCGCTCCCTACCGGCGGGATGTGGGCATCCCGCCCTACGCATTGATTTAAAGTCCGTTTTTCGGGACTTATTCTATGTTATCCTTATAGTATAATAATTGTTGAGTTTTATATAGTGGCATGGTATAATTTTTTTATTACAGGCACAAGCAAACATTAAGCAAGTAATTTTTCGTTTTTTCAGCTCAGGGTGAAAAACATAAAGGATAATCGGGGTAACATTATGGCACTTAACAAAACCGCAAATGAAATGGAAAGAGCTGCAAAACAGTTCGTTGAAAACTGGCGCGGCAAGGGCTATGAAAAGGGTCAGAGCCAGAAATTCTGGATTGAGCTTCTGGAGCAGGTTTACGGCGTTGAAAATGCGCCGCAGTTTATGCAGTTTGAAGACCAGGTGAAGCTCGACAAATCAACGGGCTTTATTGATGTTCTGATTCCCTCAACCCATGTTATGATTGAGCAGAAAAGCCTTGAAAAAGACCTGCGAAAGGGTATAAAGCAGTCGGACGGCTCTATGCTCACTCCGTTTCAGCAGGCAAAAAGATACAGTGCGGAGCTCCCTTTTTCGCAGAGACCGCGCTGGATAGTCACCTGCAATTTCAGCGAATTCCTTGTTTATGATATGGAAAACCCTAACGGCGAGCCGGAGAGCATTCTGCTCGAAAATCTGCCCAAAGAATATTACCGCCTGAATTTCCTTGTCGATACCGGCAGCGATGTAATAGCGCGCGAAGAAGAAATCTCTGTTAAAGCCGGCGAAATTGTCGGCAAACTATATGACGCAATCAGCAAGCAGTATGTAAACCCCGATGATGAGCAATCGCAGAAAAGCCTCAATGTGCTCTGTGTCCGCCTTGTTTTCTGCTTCTATGCCGAGGACGCGGGCGTTTTCGGCAGGCACCTGATGTTTCACAATTACCTCAAACAGTTTGATTCAAGGCATTTCAGAAACGCGCTGATTGATTTGTTTAAGGTGCTGAACACTCCGGCCAAAGAGCGCGACAGATATCTTGATGATGACCTTGCCGCCTTCCCCTATGTCAACGGCGGCCTTTTTGCCGATGATAACATTGAAATCCCCCATTTCACGGATGAAATACGCTCGCTTATCTTGCAGAATGCGAGTGAGGATTTTGACTGGTCGCTGATAAGCCCCACCATTTTCGGCGCTGTGTTTGAGAGCACATTAAACCCCGAAACGCGCAGAAGCGGCGGCATGCACTACACCTCTGTTGAAAATATTCACAAGGTTATTGATCCCCTGTTCCTTGATGATTTAAAAGCAGAGCTTGAGGAGATTAAAGAGCTTAAACAGCTCAATACCCGCAAAGATAAACTTAAAAAGTTCTGTGAAAAACTCGCAGGGCTTAAGTTCCTTGATATAAAAACACCGAGATTGATA
>DBWO01000017.1:6530-6676 GCA_002309055.1 Ruminococcaceae bacterium UBA1236 | reverse complement strand
GCCGATGTCAACGCGGGCTATGACCCCACCTTCGGCTCGGTGCACGACAAGCTCAACGCCGCTTATCTCAACAGGGGAATCGTGCTCACAAAATATACCGGAGGCGGCGGCAAGGGCGCGACCAACGACGCTCACGCCGAATTCGT
>DBWO01000017.1:0-6482 GCA_002309055.1 Ruminococcaceae bacterium UBA1236 | reverse complement strand
AAGGTTGACGAGGGCGGCGGAGGAACCGTAGCAAAGTACATCGCGAACCTCGGCGCGCAGGTTGTTGACGTAGGCGTGCCCGTGCTCTCAATGCACGCTCCCTTCGAGGTTGTTTCAAAGACGGATGTCTATATGGCATACAAGGGCTTCAAGGCGTTTCTTGAGGCATAACATACAAAACAAGCATACTAAATCCGGCAGAGAAAACAAAAAAGATAGTGTTAATATTCTGTTAATAAATTGTTTATAGATTAGTAACAAAAACTAACAGTTTATGGGGTATTATACCACACGAGGACAGATTTGTCCCAAAAATATTGACATCTTCTTTTTTCATTTTTATTTTCTCTTTCCCCAAAACGCAATGCCGGATGTGTATGCATCCGGTATTGTGTTTTTTTCGGTGAAAGCAGAGTATTTATGGACAGAAAAGACTTTCCGATAATATCGGTTACAAAGAAGGCGGAGCTCTCGCTCAGAAACGGCCATCCCTGGGTTTACGCGCAGGAGGTGACCGGAGTATTCGGCGAGGTCGCAAACGGATGTCTCGCGCACGTGTCGTCCCCGAAAGGCGCCTATCTCGGCACGGGGCTTGTAAGCCTTGAGAGCAAAATCAGGGTGCGTGTGCTTTCGTCCAATCCAAACGAGAATTTCACGCCCGCTTTCTGGAAAAGGCGCATAAAATACGCCGTTGATTACAGAAAGACCGTTATGCGCGGGGACCTGAGCAACTGCCGCCTCATTTTCGGCGAGGCGGACGGCATACCGGGCCTCACGGCGGACAAGTACGGCGGCATCATAGTAACGCAGGTGCTCTCCTACGGCATAGAGATGCTGAAGGATACAATCTACCCCCTCATTTGCGAAGTGCTCGGGGAGGAGGGAGAGCGCGTTGACGGCATATATGAGAGAAACGATGTTTCCCTGCGCGCAAAAGAAGGCCTTGCCGAGGGCAAGGGCTGGTATGAGGCGATACCTCACCCGGACAAAACAAGCGTTGACATCTGCGAAAACGGCATTTACTATACGGTTGATTTTGAAAACGGGCAGAAGACGGGCTTTTTCCTCGACCAGAAGTTTAACCGCGCGGAGGTTGCCGCTCTCGCCAAAGGCAAGAGAGTTCTTGACTGCTTTACGCACACAGGTTCCTTTGCCCTGAACGCCGCAAAAGGCGGGGCAAAGAGCGTGACCGCAGTTGACATCAGCCAGAGCGCTGTTGATATGGCAAGAAGCAACGCCGAAAGAAACGGCCTCGCGGATAATATGGAGTTTGTCTGCGCGGATGTTTTCGACCTGCTCACAGAGCTTGACAAAAAGGGCGGCAAGCCCTATGATATGATAATTCTTGACCCGCCCGCGTTTACAAAGAGCAGAAAGACCGTGGGCTCAGCGGAAAGAGGATATAAAGAAATAAACTACAAGGCGATGAAGCTCCTTCCGCGCGGAGGATACCTCGCTACCTGCTCGTGCTCCCATTTCATGAGCGCGCCGCTTTTTGAGAAAATGCTTGACTCCGCCGCAAAGGACGCGGCTGTGCAGCTTGTGCAGATTCAGGCGCGTCAGCAGGGCGCGGACCATCCGGTTTTAAGGAGCGTGCCCGAAACCGATTATCTCAAATTCTATATATTCAGGGTGGTGTGACTTTGTTTTACGAAAACTGGATGGAATACATAAAGGATGAGGCGAAAATCACTAAAATCGCCATCCCGGGCGCGCACAACGCCGGCACAAAAGGCATGGTGCACATGGGCTGCTGCCAGAACGGCACACCGCTTGAGCAGTATGAATACGGCGTGAGGAAATTCGGCATCAGATACAGGCGCAAGGGCGGCGTAATCCGCATAGCGCACGGCATCTCAACCGGAATGACCGCAGACGAGGCGTTTTCATATTTCGGCGAGATTCTCGCGAAATACAACGATTTCTTCATCCTTGACATACGCCGTTACGGCTCGCAGAAGATAGGGCCCTTCACCTTCAATTACAAGGGCGACCCGGGCGAAATAGACGAGCTTGCAGCAAAGCACCTTGAGCCGGAGAAATACGCTTTCACGGATTTTGACGACATCCGCGATGTAACGATGGAGGACATAAAGAAATCCGGCAAAAGATACATCATCCACTCCGAGAATGAGGAGTATAAATTCTCAAGAGACGTAAAGCTTCTTGAGCCGTGGGACGCGAAAGTTTTCGGCTATAAACCCGAGAAATTCTCGCGCGAATGCGTCAAATATCTCAGGGATATGGAGAGCGAGGGCTTCTTCTGGTTCCAGACTCAGCAGACCCCGAATCCCGGCACGGAAAACGGCCTTACCTGGCCCGACAGGCTTGATGAGCTTGACCGCCCGTATTTTCCCGGGATGATGGCGGCAATCGCGGCTGACCCCGTGATGCTTGAGAAGGTAAACATTGTCGCGGGCGACTTTATGACGCGCGACCACATGAAAGAGAATGAGATTCTTTATTTCAATCTCCTTAAAGACGCAGTTAAACCTGAATTCCGCGAGGAATACGCGAAAGCGATAGGGAAAGAAATATAAGAGGTGACTTATGGCTGAATATTCATCAATGATTATCGGGCACACAACGCTCGACACAAACACGGACCATCTCGGCAACACTGTCAAAATTGTCGGCGGCGCTGTCATTTATTCATCCGCGGCGGCGCACGCGCTCGGTCACAGGGTGCTTGCCGTGACCAAGGTAGCGGAAAAGGACAAAGACCGTCTTGACTGTTTTACCATCCCGAAAGAGGATATAATCTGCCTGCCGAGCGAGAAATCGACCGATATGGTAAACATCTATCACACGGCGGATAAAGAGAGGCGCACCTGCTCCTGCCTTTCAAAAGGCGATCCTTTCACTATCGCGGATATCCCCGAGGCGGATGTCGCGATTTATCACCTTGCCGGCCTCATTTACGGCGATTTCGGCAAGGATCTGATTGTGCCGCTTGCGGGCAAAGCTCCCGTAGCGCTCGATGTGCAGGCGATGCTGCGCCACGCGAGAGATGACGGCTCGATGTTCTTTGAGGACTGGAGCGAGAAGCTTGAGTGTCTGCCCTATGTCACATATCTCAAGACGGATGCCGCCGAGGCGGAGATTATGACCGGCTGCTCCGACCGCAAGGAGGCGGCAAAGCATCTTTACTCCTGGGGCGCGAGAGAGATTATGATAACCCACAACACCGAGGTGCTTATCTATGACGGCAGAGAATTCTACACCTGCCCGATAAAGGCGAGAAACCTCAGCGGAAGAACGGGCAGGGGAGACACCACTTTTGCCTCGTACATAAACGAGCGTCTTACGCACACAATTCCCGAGGCGCTTCTCACCGCGACTGCCACCGTTTCGCTCAAAATGGAAACCCCCGGTCCTTTCAAGGGCACGAGAGAAGATATAGAGAATTACATAAAGGAACTTTACCGCTGATGAAACGATTGATTTCTATTGTATTTTCGCTCCTGATTGCGCTCACGGCCTTTTCCGTGCCCGCGTGGGGTGAATACAGCAGTTACCTCGAAACCCCGCTGTATTCGGACTGTGCGATGCTTATCTGCCTTGACAACAACGAGGTGATATTCTCAAAGAATATCAACAAGCAGACGAAGCCCGCCTCGCTCACCAAGGTTATTACCGCGAGCATCATCCTTGCCGAGTGCGCGGACCTCGAGGAAACTTTCACAATACCGGGCGAGTGTATAAGAGAGCTTGACGGCACGGGCAGCTCCACCTGCGACCTCAAAGAGGGCGAAACCCTCACAATTCACGACCTGCTCCGCTGCCTGCTCATTCCGTCCGCGAATGACGCCGCCACGTCCCTCGCCTATTGGTCAACGGGCTCGGACAGACAGGCGTTTATAGACAAAATGAATGCCCTCGCGGAAAAGCTCGGCTGCACAAACTCCCACTTTATGAATGTGCACGGCCTTGATGACGAAGAGCACTACGTCTCCTGCGCGGATATGGCGGTATTCTTCGAAAACGCGATGAGTTACCCCGCTTTCGCGGAAATCGTCGCCCTTACGGATTATATGCTGCCCGAGACGAATATGCACAAGGAGCGCAAGATAACAAACACCAACTTCACTATTATGCCGGGCTATAAGGACTATTACTGCAAGTATGAGCTCGGCGGCAAAACAGGATCCACCTCGGGCGCCGGCAGCTGCCTTGTGAGCAAGTCGTCAAACAACGGCTATAACTACATCGCCGTTTGCATGAACGCCCCCAAAGAGGACCTTGACGGCGACTATGTGGATGAAAACGGCGCGTTTGTTGACACACAGCAGATGTACGACTGGGCATTCACGAATCTGCGCCTTGTGCCGATTGCTTCATCGGCAAAGGTTGTAGGCGAGGTGCCCGTAAAATACGGCAAGGGCGTTGATTCGGTCACGCTCTGCCCCTCCGGCAACTCATACGGCCTTATGCCCAGAGGCGTTGACGAGAGCAGCCTTCTTATAGAGGTTGTGCCCGACACGGTGCCTCAGGCGCTCAAAGCCCCCGTTAAAAAGGGCGATGTCATATGCAAGGGCAGGGTGCTCTACGCGGAGGACGTAATAGCCGAAATCGATCTTGTCTCAAGCGCAGACATAAGGCGCTCGTTCATATCGTTTTTCGGCACCACAGTTGAGGAAATATTCGCATCGGTGATGTTCAAAGCCGTCGCCGTTGTGATTGCGATACTTCTTGTTCTGCTTGTCGGGGCAAGGTTTGCGGCAAAAAAGAAACACAGAAAAAAATCCAACTATGAAGAGCTTAACGCAGGCGACTTCGTAAGGAAAAACAGGAGATGACCATGGATAACATTTACAAGGGCAGAGGTTCTGCCGCAGACAACAAACAGCTTATAGAAGTTCTTGACGATGTCTTTTTCCGCGACGAGGTTCCGGAAACACATTTTATGACCCTTCTTCCGAAGCTGTACAAAGACAAGTATCAGCCCGCTTACAACAATTTCATGATTAAGGAAAACGGCGCCATAAAAGCGTCTGTCGGCCTGTTTCCGATGACGATGAACGCCGGCGGAATCGAGATAAAAATCGGCGGCATAGGCAATGTTGCCGTCACAAGGGATTCCCGCGGCAAGGGCTATATGATTGAATGCATGAATATGTGCATTGAGCAGATGAAAAACGACGGCACCGATATATCCCTTTTAGGCGGTCAGAGGCAGAGATACGAGCACTTCGGCTATGACCTTGCGGGTGTTTCCGTGAGAGTTGATGTCGCAAGACGCAATATCGCTTACATAAAAGGCGCAGATTACACAAACTCTTACACGGCAAGGGAAATCACACAGGCCGACATTGAAATAATCAGAAAAATCAAGGCCCTGCACGAGACTCTGTGCGTATATGTAAACAGGCCCGAAGAGGATTACGACGATATTCTCCGCTCATGGAACAGCGTGCCCTACGCCGTGTTTGACGGTGACGAGTTCAAGGGATATTTCAGCCGCAGAGGCGAGGGAAACATTCAGGAGCTCAAAGCCGTAAACGTTGAGGATACGCTTGATGTCATACTCTGCGCCCTCAACACAATGGGTAAGGATGAGCTGCATTTCACCGTGCCTCCCTATGACACGGAAACCTGCGAATACCTGTGCGTCAATTCAAACGGCTCTGAGCTTGAACCCAGCGAAAACACCAGTATTTTCAATTACAGCAAGTTCATAAAGGCGTTTCTCGGCGTAAAAGCAAGGCGTCTGAAGCTCGGCGAGGGCTCGATTGTGCTTCTTATACACGGCATAAAGAAGGATGAACAGCTCAGAATCACCGTAAAGGGCAGCGAGGTTACTGTTGAAGACACAGCCGACAAACCGGACCTTGAACTCGGTCATCTTGAGGCGTGCCGCCTTCTTAACGCTCTTTACAGCAAGAACAGGGAGAAGCTGCCCGCGTTCGCGGCCGGCTGGTTCCCCGTTGACTATTCCTTCTTCCAGCAGGACAATGTGTAAAGCAAAAACACTTTACAGACAAATAAATTTGCTGTAATTATCGCGAAAAGCCCTTGAAATATAAGCAAATCGATTTTACGGCAGAAACCGCCACCTTGTAAAGGTAAAAGCCATTACAAGGTGGATATTTTTTGCTTTTCCGGCGCCTGCTCAGACGGCTGATTCATCACGGAAAACAGGCCGAAAGAAGCTGTTATTGTTCCTTTTCCGAACTAAAAACGCCGAAAATGCCGGCAGTCTTAACCTGAACGCCGGTTTTCGCCCGAAAAGCATCCTTGTTGTAAAAAGTGACGAATTTGTTTGTGAAAATTTGACGAAAATTCTGTAAAGTAAAATCAATTTACAAATGCCGCAACATCCTCCAAGGGGCAAAAACAGGCGCAAATTTCCACAAATCGCAGGCCTCAAAATTGGAAAAAATAACAAAAATTTTTCTACTATTATTAAGATATTGACAGGCGCCGCCTTTATTAGATATAATTTGCTTGAACACAAATCAAGAGGGGGGAAGTGCCCCTTC
>DBWO01000054.1:53091-53600 GCA_002309055.1 Ruminococcaceae bacterium UBA1236 | reverse complement strand
ATTATCATCCCCTACAATCTCTATAAGATATTCGGTGACAAGCGCCTTCTTACGGAGCATTATGATTCAATGGAGAAATACATTGAGGGCATAATCGCGAAATACGGATTTTCGGGCCCCATCCCCCGCTACGGTGACTGGCTCGCTTATGACTGGTGCGAAAACGAATTTATCTCAAGCGCCTACTTTGTGAAAGACCTTGATATGATGGTATATATGAGCAAGGTTCTCGGCAGGGACGACAAAGCGGAGTATTACGCGGGTCTTAAGGAAAAAGCGCACAAGTACTTTAAGAAAAACTATATGAAGCGCGGCAGGCTCACGGGCAAAACGCAGTGCGAGAAAATCATCTCGCTCGCGTTTGACCTGCTTGATGAGGACTATGCGAAGACGGTTGCGGACGAGCTCGAGAAGCAGATTCACGAAAACGGCGACCGCCTCTCCTGCGGCTTCCTCGGCACCTACAACCTCTGCCCCGCTCTTTCAAAATACGGCAAGGATAAGACCGC
>DBWO01000054.1:41214-53065 GCA_002309055.1 Ruminococcaceae bacterium UBA1236 | reverse complement strand
CTTTACAGCGTTGATCAGGGCGCGACCACAATCTGGGAGAGATGGAATTCATTCACCAAGGCAAAGGGCTTCGGCGATGTGGGCATGAACTCATTCAACCACTACGCCTACGGAGCAATCGGCGAATGGATGTACCGCTACATGGCGGGCATCGAGGCGGCCGAGCCCGGCTTTAAGAAAATTAAGCTTCAGCCGAGAATCGACACGAGGACAGAGAGCGAGCTGCCCGCAGGCCAGAAGAATATCACCTTCGTAAAGGCTTCTTACAAATCAGCCTCGGGTCTCATTAAATCCGAGTGGTCAACGGAAAACGGCTTTGTCTATAAGTGCACCGTGCCCAAGGGCGCGAGCGCAGTGCTCGAGCTCCCCGTAACCGGCTCAAAGATTATCATGAACGGCAAAACTCTGGCCAAGAATAAATATGAAATTGTTGACGGAAAAGCCGTTAAAGAGCTTGAAGCGGGAGATTACGTTTTCGAGCAGAAATAAAAAAGAAGGGGTTGCTCCCGGGCAACCCCTTTTAATCAAAGTGAAAGAATATTATCTTTAATAAGATTCACGCCGAATTTTCCGGCGTATTCAATGCATCTGCGGTGCATCGGCAAATCGGAGAGCGGACCGGGCGAATGCGCGTCAATGCCTATGATGGCTCTGTTGCCCGTTTCGGCGGCGCATTTCCAGAATATATCCTTCGGGTACTGTCTGCCGTCCTCAAGGCCGAGGCGGTTAATCTCGAGCGGAATATCATACTCGAGAGCCACCTTCAGAAAGCGCTTTGCGTGAAAGGCGTAAGTCTCATCGTCGCCGGTGAAATTCACGAGGTCCGGGTGAGCGATATACAGGAATTTTTCCGTTTTCACCGCTTCAATCAGATTGTCAAAGTATGAGGAGAGGATATTCACATCTTCGGTTTTGCCGAAGGATGAATTGCCTTTTTCCTCGTCATAGATAAAATGCTGTCCGCAGATGAAATACTCACACGGAAACGCGCTCATATACTCAAGATATGAGTCAAACATATGCGGATAGTATTCCGCCTCTACGCCAATGTGAATCTCAATATCATTTTTGTATTCGTCTTTAAGCGCCGTAAGCGAGTCAAAATAATCCCCGGCTTTTTCGGCGGGCACCCTGAAAGACGAGGTGTGCCCCGAAGGGAAAATCATCGGGCTGTGGTCCGAAAAGCCGAGAATCTTTATGCCGGCGGCAATCGCGCTTTCTATAAACTCCCTGTCGGTGCCCTCGGCGTGACCGCAGCGGTAAGTGTGTGTGTGATAATTTGCAATAAGTTTTTCCATAATCTTATCCCCTGAAACAGAGTTTATGAAATTATAAATCCATTTTAGGAAAAGGTCAATAACTATGAACAAAATAAGCAAAACAGCAAACAAAATCATAGGGAACGTGATAAACCGCTTCACCTCCGTCACGGCGCAGACAACGGGCGCAGAGGGCGAGAAATTCTCCGTGAGCGATGAAATCAAGGCCCTTTGCCGCAAGGCGGGCGCTGAAGGCGCCGTTATGCTCAAAAATAACGGTAACGCCCTGCCCGTTAAGGAAAACGAAACAGTATCGCTTTTCGGCAGGGTGCAGAACAATTTCTTCTATGTGGGCTACGGCTCGGGCGGAGATGTCAACGCGCCTTACAAAACCGGGATTGTCGATTCCCTGAGAAACGCCGGAGTAAAGCTCAACGAGGAGCTCGCCGCGGAATACGCGCGCCTTTGCGAAAAGGACCCTGTGAACGACGGTTACTGGGGTCACTGGCCGATGTCTTATGACGAAATCGCACTTGACGAAAAAACTGTTTCGGACGCGGCCGCGAAATCGGACAAAGCGATTATCTTCATAGGACGCTCCTCAGGCGAGGACAGAGAGCTTAAACTTGAAAAGGGCAGTTACTACTTAAGCGATGAGGAAAAACGCCTTATAGGGCTCGTAACGGCTCATTTTGACAGGGTTATACTGCTCCTTAACTGCGGCAGTATAATGGATATGGAGGAAATCGACGCATACGGCGAAAAAATAGCGGCGATAGTTTACATCTGGCAGTGCGGCATGGAGAGCGGCAACGCTGTGGCGGATATCGTGAGCGGCAGGGTTTCGCCCTGCGGAAAGCTCTCCGGAACAATCGCGAAAACTTACTCCGATTACCCGAGCAGCGCTCATTTCGGCAGCAAAACGGAAAACCTCTACACCGAGGATATCTATGTCGGTTACAGATATTTTGAAACCTTCGCGCCCGGTAAGGTGCTCTACCCTTTCGGTTTCGGGCTCAGCTACACGGAGTTTGAGATAAGCGGCCTTTCGCTTTCGTGCGGCGAAAACATAAGCGTTTCGCTCAGCGTTAAGAACACGGGAGATTATCCCGGCAGAGAAACAGTGCAGGTTTATTACGAGGCGCCGCAGGGAAAAATCGGCAACCCCTCAAAAGCCCTTGCCGCGTTTAAGAAAACGGCGCTCCTCTCCCCCGGTCAAACAGAGGAGATGACAATTGAATTCAAGGCGTCCGGTATGGCGTTTTATGACGAAGAAAAGAGTGCGTGGATACTGCTTGAAGGCGATTATATCATCCACGCGGGAAACAGCGTGAGAAACACGGCGGCTGCCGGCATATACAAATGTGAGAGCGAGACGGTCGTGTCACAGCTCACGCAGTGCGGCGCGCCCGCCAAAGAGTTTGAAATACTTGTCAATGACGGCGGAAAGCCGGCATACAGAAAAGTGCGCACATCAAAGAAAAACCTCGCTGAGCACATAATAAATAATCTCCCGGCGGAAATAAAATTCACGGGAGACAGAGGATATAAACTTGCGGATGTGAAAAGCGGCAGAATCAGCATGGACGAATTCTGCGCCCAGCTTGACTGCGACGAGCTTGAAGCAATTTCGCGCGGCGACTACAAGATGAATTCGCCCCTCGGTGCTCCCGGCAACGCGGGCGCTTACGCGGGCGTGCTCAAATCCCTTCGTGACAAGGGAATACCCGCCGTCACAACAACGGACGGCCCCTCGGGCATCCGCCTTAACGCCACCTCATCGCTTCTCCCGATTGGAGTATGCCTTGCGTGTACATTTGACGATGAGCTCATCGAGGCGCTCTATGAGGAAATCGGCAAAGAGATGAAAGAGAGAGGCTCGGATGTGCTTCTCGCGCCGGGTATGAACATTCACAGAAATCCGCTCTGCGGCAGAAACTTTGAGTATTTTTCGGAGGACCCGCTTCTTACGGGCAAATGCGGCGCTGCGGTTGTGAGAGGCGTGCAGAAACACGCTTATTCCGCCTGCCCCAAGCATTTTGCCTGCAACAGCCAGGAGACGGCGAGAACGCAGGAGGACTCCGTGCTTTCGGAAAGAGCGCTCAGGGAAATCTACCTTAAGGGCTTTATGATCTGCTGCCTAGAGGCAAAGCCGAAAACTCTTATGACATCCTATAACAAGATTAACGGCGTATGGGGCCACTACAACTATGAGCTTGTCACCGATATTCTCAGAAAAGAATGGGGCTTTGACGGCGCCGTCATTACGGACTGGTGGATGAGAAGCAGCCGCTCGCCCGAATTTCCCGCCCTGAGAGACCAGGCTTACAGAGTGCGCGCGGGCGTGAATGTGCTTATGCCCGGCGGCGCGAGAGCCGGCAGATACAGCAAAAAGCCGGACGGCACTCTGCTTGAGACACTCGGCAAAAAAGGCGGTATAACAGAAGCAGAGCTTCGCGAAAACGCAAAGCTCATACTTGAACCGGTTATTAAGAAAATTTAAAAATCAATTTCGGCGATAACGGGATAATGGTCAGAGGGAAGAAGGCCGTCAACGGTGTCTCTTATAACTCTGAAGCTTTTCACTCTGGCATCGCCCTTAGCGAAAACATAGTCGATTACCGAGCCTTCAAAGCCGGGTCTTTCAAAATCGTGGAAGGTTGCACCCTTGTCGGTATCCGAAGCGAGGTCGCGGCAGTCTTTGAATCCGGCGTCAAGCACCGCCCTGCACGGAGCGGAATCGGGCGTAACATTGAAGTCGCCGGTAAAGAATGCAGGGCTGCCGCCGCCTATCTCAATGCCCCTTAATGCGACAAGCTCTGCGCCCTTCTGCATGGCGATTTCGCCGATATGGTCAAGGTGAGTGTTCAGGTGCACAAACTCTTTACCCGTCTCCTTCTCTCTGAGCTTTGCCCAGGAGCAGATGCGGATGCAGGCGGCATCCCAGCCCTTGCCGGGTTTTCCGGGTGTTTCGGAGAGCCAGAAATTGCCGGAATCGACAAGCTCGTATTTATCTTTTTTATAGAATACAGCGGAATACTCGCCGTCCTCTTTGCCGTCGTTTCTACCGACGCCGACCCAGTCATAATCGGGCAGGCAGGAAGAGAGAGCCATCATCCAGCCGTGATGCGCCTCCTGAACGCCGAGAGTGTCCGGATCCTCCCTGTAAATCGTGCGGATAACAAGAGGTGTTCTGTATGGCCAGCTCTTAATTCCCTGACCGCCGCAAAGGACGTTGAAGCTCATAATTTTCATATTAAAAACCTCCGCATTTCGTTTGACTAAAATATACCACAAGGAGAATTCAAAATCAACAGAGAAATGAGCATTGAGATTAAAAAAATCAGCACCCCGGATTTTGAAATGGAATATTTCACAACCGGCTCGGGCAAAACAAACCTCGTGATTCTGCCGGGCATAAGCGTTAAAAGCGTGATGCTCTCGGCGGACGCGATTGCCGCGCAGTATGAGGATATGTGCGGTGACTTCACCCTTTACTTTTTTGACCGGCGCAAAGATATGCCCGAAGACTATTCCGTTTATGATATGGCGAGGGACACGGCCATTGCGATAAAGGCCGCCGTGCCCGGTGAAATATGCCTTTTCGGCGCTTCGCAGGGCGGAATGATGGCCGCCGTAATTGCTGCGGAAAACCCCGGGCTTGTTTCAAAACTCGCCCTCGGCTCAAGCCCGTTTACGGTTAATCCGCACACGCGCTCTGTCGCGGTAAAATGGATTGAACACGCGGAAAACGGAGATTTTGAAAAGCTGTATCTCGATTTCGGCGAAAAGCTCTATCCGCGGGAAGTATTTGAGATGTACAGGGAGTTTCTCACGGACCAAAGCAAAACGGTGACCGCAGACGAAGCAAAGAGATTCATAACCCTCGCGAGAGGCCTTGAGGGCTATGATATGAGGAAGCTTGCCGGCAAAATAAAATGCCCCTCTCTTCTTCTGCTCGCGGATGACGACGCGGTGCTCGGAAAAGAGCACATAAATGAGGCGAAGGCGCTCACAGAAGGCAGGAGCAATTTTGAAATGTTTATTTATTCGGGTTACGGGCACGCGGCGTTTGACACGGCGCCCGATTACCGCCTGAGATTAAAGGAGTTTTTTGACCGCAGCATATAAGAAAAACAACAGACGATTAAAGGCATTGCGCCGTATAAAATAAAACAGCGGGTATCGCTATGATACCCGCGATTTTTATTAACCTATAAGAGATTTAACCGTTGCTTCAACCGATGTTACATCCTTGCCGATGCAGTAAACAAGCAGATTGCCGTTTGAGATTACGCAGGCCTTGTCAATCTTGGGGACCTGCTCGGGGGCGTAATCGGAATAGCCGTCTTTGAGATATTTGATTCTCGCCTTAATGGCGTCATAGACTGTTGCAAGCTCGTCATCTCCGGCGCATTTTATCACGGCGATTTCATCGGGAGCGGCGCCCGAGCCGACATACCAGCAGATATCCTCAACCGCGGCTTCCTGCACATCATATTTTTCGAGCGTTGAAAACGGGAACTCGGATTTTTCGAGGTCGCCTTCAAACTCGGCGCTCTCAAGGATTGCCGCCGCGATTTCATCGGCAGAAACTTCCGCTTTGCCTGAGGTGCTTTCGCTGATTTCGGGGGCGGTTGTTGTTTCGCCGCCGTTATTGCCGCAGGCAAAGAGGAGAAGGGACATTGCGAATATAAGTAAAACACAGATTATTTTTTTCATATCGGTCACCGTTAAATGTATTTTGCAACGTAAGTGAGCCATCTCTTTGTATATTCCTTGCCGAGATGGCAGCCGTCGGTGGAGGCCTCATCGGGCAGATAGCCCTTGTCATTCATAATGGATGACGAGGCGTCAAGGTAGGTTATACCTTCATCCTTTGCAATCTTTTTGATAAGCTCGTTGCACTCGTTGATTTTGCCCTGATTGTAGCCGTATTCGTTCTTCTGGCTTGTGGCGTAAGAGATGGGGAGAATTGAGATGAGGTAAATCTTTACCCCCGGCACCCTCTCGCGCACGCCCGCAATAACCTTTTTATACTGCTTGACAAAGGCATCCATGCTGCCCCAGCCGCATTCGTTATCGCCGAACATAATCATCACATTGTCAAAATCCTTGCCCCTGAGCTCATCTATAACGGGCACGGAGCCACCCTCGCACTTTTCGGTGAACACGGTGTTCACGTTCAGGCTCACCTTGCCGTAAACATTTTTGGAGAAGCCGTAGTTTTCAATGGAGAGTACCCTGGAGTTGCCGAGGAACGCAGTCCTTGAAAAATCAAGCTCCGCCTTTTTGGCAGTGGTGGAGGCGGTGGTTGACGCGGCAGTTGAAGCGAAGGGATTGAGCCGCCCGTCCGCGCCGCCGAGTCTTGAAACTATGCTGCCTATCTTATCCGTAAGGCCCTCGCGCGATGTGGTGGCAACGCTCTCGCTCGGTTCTGATGAGCTTGAGGACGCCTTTGATGTGGACGAGGTAGTTTTGGATGAAGTGGCTTTCTTTGTGGTTGCGGCCGATGAAGATGAAAGCGCCTGAGTGATTGACGTGGCAGCTTTTGATGTAAGCTCCGGCGCAAGAGTCGCGCTCTCAACAGCTTCGGCGGTGGTCGGAGGCAGATGCCTGCTCCCCGCCGTCTCTTCGGACACAGCTTCCGTTTCGCGCATCACCTTTGCCGTCTGGGCGTGGGAGAAGCCCGAGTATAAACAAACCGCACCGATAAGCAGAGCTATCAGCACAAGAAAAACCCGCGTATGCGGGGCGTTATTCGATTTCAATTTTACCATCCTCTATATGTAAGGCCCGTGGAGACCCTCTGAAAAATTTGAAAACCGGGCGGGCAAAGGACCGAAAAGCCGTAGTCCCCCCAAAACAGAGCCCGCTGTTTCTTCTCAATAACATTACAACAAAAACTTACAAAATGCAATTGTTAAATAATTACAATTTAATTACAATTTACGGGACTGATTTTGGCATTTACGGTTTACCGCCTCTAAAAAACAAAAGCGCCCGGCTTTAAAACGGAATCTCCTGCCGTTCCGGCTCGGGCGTGCGTAATAAATAAGTATGTAAGAATTTATTAATCAGTATTTATATATCAGTATATATTTCTGTTGACTGTCAACAGTCTTGAATGTTGATTTTTAAGGGGGTGTGAATAACTTTTCACATCTTATTTACGTCGTAGCCGCATACTCTGTTTGACGGGCGATTGGTAATCGCCCCTACGGTTAATGCGCCTTCGGCACATTGGAATGTCGGGACGCCATTCCCTGCGATTTCTTGTTTTTAACTCACAGCATATAACCGGAGCGAAGCGACCCGAAACGTTTCCGCAAGGAAACATTTCACACGCCGTAAAGCGTATTTCACACCAAAGGTATTTCATTTCAACCGCAGGTTGCTTATCCTTCATTCTGCATTCTGAATTAAAAACAACGATAATGATTACGGGATGAAAACACATACCCGCCTTCCGGGCGGGTATGCTTTGCCGTTTATGATATTCATTGACTGCTTTTGAGCGTGACATAGGCCTTGAACATATCGCCGTCAAGCTCTATGCGGAAGGAGCCGCCCTGAAGGGTGCAGAGGTCTTTGGCTATTGAGAGCCCGAGGCCGCTCCCCTCGCCCGCTCTGGCGGAATCGCCGCGGTAAAACCTTTCGGTGAGTTTCTGCGAATCGGTGATGAGCGGATCGGCGGAAACATTCTTGAATACTATTGTGCCGCTTGTGCTGTCGCCCGAGACAACGATGAAAGCCCTTGTGCCCTGCAAAGCGTATTTCTTGATGTTGCCGATAAGGTTTTCAAACACTCTGCCTACAAGCGACGGGTCCGCCCACACATAGACGGGCGTTTCGGGGCAGCTGACAACGGTGTCTATGCCCGCGCCTTTAAGCTCCTCTTTGTATTCGCCCGCTATCTGCACGGCAAATTCGCAAAGATCGAGAGTCTGACAGTTCACTTCCATTGCGCCGCTCGAGGCCTTTGATGCCTGCACGAGGTCGTCGATAAGCTTTTTGAGCTTCTGTGATTTCTCGTCAATAACATCAAGGTATTCGGCGCTGTTTTCGCCGTCAAGCCCCTCTTTCTTGATAAGGTCAACATAAGTGATGATTGAGGTGAGCGGCGTTTTGAGGTCGTGCGTAACGTTTGTGATAAGCTCCGTTTTCATGCTCTGGTCCCTGACCGCCTGATTGACCGCCTCCTGAAGGCCCTGGCGGATTTTGGAGATGTCCTCCGCCGTGCTTCTCATGAAGCCGGGCATAAAGCGGGTGTTTATATTGCAGGTGAGCGAGCCGCCCTTTATCTGGGCAACGCCCGAGGCAATCCTGTCAAAGCAGATTACAA
Organism: Ruminococcaceae bacterium UBA1236; assembly: GCA_002309055.1. GTDB lineage: Bacteria > Bacillota > Clostridia > Oscillospirales > Acutalibacteraceae > CAG-177. The sequence continues at coordinate 44,461 of DBWO01000054.1, read as the reverse complement.
ACAGCACAAGGGCCGCCGCTATGACGAGGTTGAGAAGAACACCGATGAGGAACGCAAAGCCGCTTCTCGCAAGGCCGCCGCAGAAGAGAAGAATAAAGTTAAAGAGAATCACTCCGCCGATGACAATGCCGGATACCGTTAAGAATTTTTTGCCGTTTCCGTAGGCGTAATCCGTGGCGTAAACGGTTTTTGCCTTTTCGGCGCCCTTGTGGAAAAGAGCCCTTATCTTGCGGAAAATGAATTTGACCGGGGTTATAATGCAGTTAATGAGGGTGTGCTTAAAGAAGGTTTTGTTTTTGATGTTTCTGACCATACTCGCGATAAAGCCCGAAACGATGAGCACGGCAAGCGCAAAGAGAAGCGCCTGAATATGGCTGATGTGAGGCGCTATGTACATTGCAAGCCCCACGGGGAAGGAATTGTAAACAAACAGCTCATAGAGGTCGTGCTCAAAATAAGCCGAGCCGGTAACAAGCGCGGCAAAGCCCGCAACAAGGCCGAAGGAAAGTGCGAAATTAATCGCAAACGGCACGCGGTCGAAAAATCTGATTTTCAGTTCGCCCGTATTTGTTCTGCCGGCTGTTATAATGCAGAAAAGGCAGCAGACAAGAGCAAGCAAGAAGCAGACAGCCGAGGCAATGCCGTAAGCGGCAAGGCTTCTCTCGCTGTATGTATTATGCGGTGCGGAGGCCTTGACATAGCCGTTATAAGCCATAAGGCCTACTCCGGGCATACCCTTGCCGGACGCGGTGTCATAAGCGAAATACGCTTTGTCAACGAAGTTTTCAATTGACGCTCCGCTGAGATAATCGGGATAGAGAGCGAAGTCGCCGTAAACGGGGAAAACTTTTTTCTCTGTGGCGCCTATCACGGAATACTTGCCGCCGTCATAGATTTCGGCATAGCTGCTGCCCGTCTTTTTAAGGATTTCTTCGGCGGTGTCGCCCTGCTTAACGCCACAGTTTGTGTAAACCTTGCCCGTTGTCTTATAGAATATCGCGTATTTAACGGCGGAAAGCTCGTTCACCTTGCTCAGGGTGTATTCATCATAATATTCGTCGCTGCCCCGCCTTGACTCGAGCGCCGCCTTGACGAGATTATCGGTTGACTTCTCGCCGTAGTTGAGACCGTTTGTGAGATCCCATACCGTGCGGAGCGCTTCGCTCACATCGCTCTGCGCGCCGCCGCCGTTTTCATAAGCCATTGTTGTGGTTTCGAAAACGGAGACTTCCTCCCCGGAATCAATTTCCGTCACTCCGGCGTCTTCTCCGGTTTCTTCAAAGTTTTCAACCGGGCTGCCGTCTTCATCATAATACTCTTCTTCGGAATATTCGCTTGAGGATATCTCTCTGTCGGCAATCGCGTTATACTCGCTCTCGGAGATAAAGGAGCCGTCATAGGTATAATAGAAGGTGCCGTTTTCATTCTGATACATATAGCGGTAGCGGTTGCCGCCGTCAACACTCACCTTAACGCCCGAGCCGTCAAGGAAATCGCAGGCGTTCCTCAGAGATGTTTCAATCTCTTTGTCCGCCGCCTCGCGCTCCTTCGCGCCGGAGGTTTTGCTAAGCTCGCTCTTGGGGCAGCTCTTGTATTCGCCGGCGTGTATAAGCTCATACTCAACCGAGTTCATCAGCTTTCTGAAAGCGTCGGTGTCGGTATATTTGCCGATTGTCTCATAGCGGTTATAGAAGAACGCGCCTTTTACCGAAAAGCAGGCAAAAAGCCCCGAAAGGAAGAGCGTGACCGCCGTGATAAGAGCGGCAACAATTCTTAATGTTTTATATTTTATCGATTTTGTAGCCAATTCCCCACACCACCTGTAAGTATTTCGGTTCTTTGGGATTAATCTCAATCTTCTCTCTTATCCTGCGGATATGCACGGTGACGGTTTTGTCATCCGAATACATTGCGGGCTCGTTCCAGACTTTTTCATAAATCTGAGAAGCGGAAAGGACCCTGCCGAGGTTTTCCATCAGCACCTGCAGAATGCCGAGCTCCGTGGCAGTGAGTTTAACGGGCTCACCGTCAAGGGTAACCTTTTTGGCGGCAGTATCGAGCGAGAGGCCGCCCGTTGTGATAACGCCCTCGCGCTTTTCGAGCGAGCCGAGAGAGGTGTAACGGCGTATCTGCGACTTGACCCTTGCGCAAAGCTCAAGCGGATTAAAGGGTTTGGTGACATAATCATCGCCGCCGAACGAGAGGCCGGCAATCTTGTCGGTATCCTCACTCTTGGCGGAGAGAAAGATAATGGGAAACTTGCCGGTTTCTCTGATTTTCAGCGTAGCGGCAATACCGTCCATAACGGGCATCATCACATCCATTACGGCGCAGTGTATCTCATTAGTCTGCGCAAGCTCAACCGCCTGTTTTCCGTTTTCCGCTTTGAGCACCTCATAGCCCTCGTGCTTAAGGTAAATCTCTATGGAGTTAAGAATCGCTTTATCGTCGTCGCAAATAAGTACCGTGTACATAACAATCCTCCTTGAACCATCTTCACTATACCAGGAAATTTCTAAGATAAAAGCCGCAAAATATTACAAAATTCTAAAGAAAAGGCAGCACCGGTCCGGTACTGCCGAAACGTTAATCCCGTTTTTTTCTGAGATATGAGCCGGGTGGTACGGGCACGGGGCAGTCAAAAGAAAGCTCCATCATCGGGTGCGGAGCGTTAGTGACACTCTCGCCCTCGCCGTTTTTAAGCCCTGTCACCTTAATCGCAACGGGAGCGCCGCCCCTGACCATCGCCTCAAGCTCATCCCCCTCAAAAAACCTGTTGCGCTGTGTGGCGTAAAGCACGCCGTCTTTCCATTCGTGCGCAACGGCCGCAACATCCCACTGCCTTACATAGCCGCCCTCATAATATATCTGGGCGTCGTCCATCGGGGATGAGAAGAAAAAGCCGGTGCAGTACTGCCTGTTGCTCGCTTTATAAACCTCCTGCCGCATCCAGTCCTCAATCTTATAGTCGGGTGAAAAGCCGCTCGCGGCAAAGCCGTCAAGAGCGCTTCTGTAAGCGTTTACGGCAACGGCGGTGTAATAGGCGGACTTTGCCCTGCCCTCAATCTTGAAGCTGTTAATGCCCGCGGCATAAAGCTCGGGGATATGGTCTATCATACACATATCTTTGGAATTTAATATATATGTACCGGTGCCGTCCTGCTCAACCGGGAAAAAATCGCCGGGGCGTTTCTCCTCCTGAAGAGCGTAATTCCAGCGGCAGGGCTGCGCGCAGTCTCCGCGGTTT
>DBWO01000054.1:35219-41170 GCA_002309055.1 Ruminococcaceae bacterium UBA1236 | reverse complement strand
CACATCGCGCCGTGCACAAAGCACTCAATCTCAAGTTCCTTCGGCACCTTTGCCCTTATGCCGGCAATCTCATCGAGGGAAAGCTCTCTCGCGGTGACAATTCTTTTAGCACCGAGGTTATAGAGCATATTCGCCGTGGCGTAGTTTGTGACCCCCGCCTGGGTGGAAATATGAATTTCCATACCGGGGAGAATTTTTTTAACGGTGCTCATTACGCCGAGGTCCGTCACGATAAGCGCGTCAACTCCGCTGCCAGAGGCGTATTCAAGAAACGCGGGCAGCATATCAATTTCGGCGTTGCCGGGCACGGTGTTGCAGGTGAGATACACTTTAACTCCGTTCCGGTGGGCATAGTCACAGGCGTTTTTCAAAGAATCGCCGCCGAACGAAGCGGCGGCAGTTCTCATACCGAACCTGTCCGAGCCGAGGTACACGGCATGAGCGCCGTATTCAACAGCCGAGTGCAGGCGCTCTTCGTCGCCCGCGGGGGCAAGTATTTCGGGTATTGGATAATTCATATTTTTAACCTCAACCGTTGTTTACTCTGAGAACAAGGTTTGCGTTGTAATCGTGCTCCGCCTGGGTGGAGGCGAGATAAATCTTGCCGTTCTTGTCATGGCGGAAGAAATAGTAGTTTGTGTCGTTGGGGTAGAGCGCGGCGTTGATGGCATCGTCACCGGGGTTGCATATCGGCCCCGGAGGAAGGCCCTGGATTGTGTAAGTGTTGTAATGCTGGGCGTACATATTCGCCTCCGCCGCGGTTACATTCGGCGTAACATAGGTATTTATATAAGTCATTGTGGAGTCACAGCCGAGAGTGGGCCACGAGGTCGAGTGCCTCAGGCGGTTATGGATAACGGAGGAAATGTCCGCCATCTGCTCCTGGTTTGCCGCCTCTCTCTGAATGATGGAGGCGATGGTTATGATTTCATCCATCGTGTAGCCGAGTTTATCCGCCTGCTCCTGGTATTCGTCGGTCCATTTGAGCTGGAATTCATCAAAGAATTTACGAAGCACGCTGTTCGGGTCGCTGTCCACATAAAACTCATAAGTATTGGGGTAAAGGTAACCCTCGAGAGCGAATGTGCGGAACTGGTTATTCTTAATGTTATTTATGAATTTATACTCAAAGTCGGTGCCCTTGACGGAGCTTAAAAGACGGGATTTACTGCAAACGCCGAATTTGTCAAGGCGCTCAAACACCTGGAAGATTGACCAGCCCTCGGGGATGGAAACATAAACGGTGTCCTTACCGGCCTGCGCCTCGCGGAAATCCTGAAGATAGGTTTCAAGGCCCTCGTTCTTTTCAACATAGTAAACGCCGCTCAGATAAACGGGCTCTTTGACGCCTGTTTTATGCAGGTTTTTGAGCGTTGTGAAAAGGCGGTAATAGAGCTTGCAGAAAAGGCGCTGATGTACAAGATCGTTATCGGCGAGAATATCAATAATATCGTTGGTGGTGGCTTCGTTGGGGATTGTGACGGTTACGGTGTCTTCACTGCGCCTGAAAGCGAGGATATCCTCAACGCAGGAGATGGCGTAAGCCGTAAGGCCGCTTGTGAGGATAATGAGCAGAGCGAGGAAAAGGCCGAAAGCGCCTCTCGCTCTCTTTTTCTTCTTTTTCTTTGCCGGCTGAGCGCTCACGGGAGGGCGCACGGGCTTAACGTTTGAGAAGTATATTTCTCCCCTGTTTTCGGGCTGAGTTTCCTCGGGGTAATAATTCTGAGATCCCTTTTCGTCAAAATGAACCTCGAATTTCTGCTTGCCCGGGTATGAGAAATCAGGCACCGATGGCTCGCGGCTGCTGAGCAGTTCGTCAAGCTCGTCGGGGCTCATATAATCCTCGTCAGAGATTGTCACCTTAAACGGTTCGCGGTTTTTGCCGCCGTTTTCGTTTTCAGGCATCAGTAACACCTCCTGATTGTGCTTTCGGTAATTATGCAGTGCGCGGTTATGTCGTGCGCTTCGGAAGGAATGCTTTCAAAAACAAACCTTTCGGGGCAGAGCACCGCGCGGAAAATATCATTTTGCTTTTCAAAAAATCTGTCGTAATATCCGCCGCCGTAGCCGAGGCGGTGAAAGGAAAGGTCCGCGCACAGAGCGGGAGTAACACAGAGGCAGGACGAAAAGTCACAGACCGGTTCATCAAGCTTTGATGTGGGGATGCCGAAACTGCCTTCGGTAAGGTCTGAAAGCGAGCGGATGAAACGAAAGCTCATTTCGCGGCCTTCAATATAAGGTACGGCAACGCTTTTGCCCCTGCCGAGAGCGTCAAGGATTATTTCCTCTGTGGCGGTTTCACTGCCGGCGGAAACGTAGGTGAGAATCAGGGATGATTCTCCGTATTCCTTAAGCTCAAGGAGATTTTCACGGATTTTCCTGTCTGTTTTAACCTTTTCGGCTTCGGGAACGGCGTTTCTCTCATCAAGGCACTGCCGTCTTAAAGACTTCTTGTCCGTCACGATATCTGAAGGGTTGCCTCAAGCTCTTTCGCGGCGGCCTCACCCTTGAAATACTTTACGATTTCAAGGCCGAATCTCACGGCGCTGCCCATGCCCCTCGCGGTAATTTTGGTGCCGCTTGTGACAACGTATTTATCGCTGATTACAGCGCCCTCAAGATCTTTTTCAAAGCCGGGGAAGCAGGTGGCTTTCTCGCCCTTGAGAAGGCCCATTCTGCCGGGTATCAACGGCGCCGCGCAGATGGCGGCAATCAGCTTGCCCTGAGACTCGCAGAATTCAATCGTTTCGCAAACGGCGCTGCTTTCAAGCAGATTGAGAGTGCCCGGCATACCGCCCGGCAGAATAACGCCGTCAAGCCCCGTGAAGGTGGCTTCGTCCGTGTCCATATCGCAGTAAACGGGTATGCCGTGCGAGCCGGTTATACGCCTGCCGCCGACGCCGACACTGCGGGCATCGATTTTCGCGCGCCTTAAAACGTCGAGGGTCGCTATCGCCTCAACCTCTTCAAAGCCGTCTGCAAAAAACATATAGAGCATAATACTTTTCCTCTCAGTCAAGTGTGAAATTCAGAAAGATGTTTGCGGGAAGCGGTGTGTCGCCCAGGGCAAGAGCCATACCGTGAGGGATTGCATTTCCGCCGGACGCGGGAAGGATAACCTTTGCCTCAGGCGAATCCGTTTTATCGAGAAGATATGAAATAAACTCTCCGGTTTTGCCGCTTATTTCAATATCCGTAATAACGAGTGTGCCGCCGTCCTTCTCGTAAAGCACCGCGCCGTATTCCGGGTGCTTTTCGGCGCCGTATCCGAAGCTCTGCGCAAACACAATGGCAAGAGAGCGGCAGGCCTTTGAGCAAAACACGGGTGAAAGGCGGAAATCATCCGTGAGGACTTCGCCTTTTTCAATCACTCTTTCTTCACAGGCGCAGCAGGGCTCAAAGCCGAACTTCGAATAATAATCGTAAAGCTTTTTTTCGCCGGGCAGAAGGAAAATGAATTCCTTTCCCCTCTCCCTCGCGTGAGCAGCCGCCTCTTCAATAAGCGAGGCCATTATTCCTCTGCCCCTGTACTCCTCAAGGGTGCAGGCGGCGTAAAGATAAAACGCCGGGTAAACGAGGCAGCCTTTGCGAAGAACACCTTCGATGAGAAAAAGCTGTGAAACGGCCGCGCCGTTTTCCTCATAAACGAGGGTATCTTCAAGTGAGAAAGCTTCGCTCTCAAAAAAGGGTTTTATCTGTGAGGGCTCATCGCCGAAACACAGGTGCCAGTTGCTCACAAGAGCGGGCACATCCGTAATAAGCGCTTTTCTTATCATAACAAATCAGCTATCGCGGCGTAAACCCTGCCGCTTATTTCTTCGGGGCTTAAGGGCACGCCGTTTTCCGCGCAGGAGATTTTAATCCAGCCGAGCTTTTTGCAGGAATAATCCGCGGCAACACGGCATCTGTCAAGATAAGCGGTGTTCTTTTCGTGGATATCCTTTTTGCTCTCGTCGCCGCCGTATCTTGAGCTCATGAGCTTCTGCGAAACGTCAACGGGCATATCAAGGTAAATTACGGCATCGGGCTTCGGGATGCCGAGCTTGCCGTATTCAAAATCCTCAAGCCACTCAAGATAATCATCCCACCTGTCTTCAGGGGTCTTGGTGAGCTGATGATAGGCGTTTGAGGTGGTGTATCTGTCCGCAAGGATAACCTTGCCGGAGAGATAATCCTCTTTCCAGTAGCAGTGGTAGCTGACATAGCGGTCAACGGCGTAAAAGGAGGACGCCGCGTAAGCGTTGACATCCTCGGGCCTGTCGCCGAATCTGCCGGCAAGATACTGCTTGACGAGGATGCACGCGTCATCGTCGTAATTTGGCAGTTTAATGTATTTTACACTCTTTCCGAGTGATTTGAGTTTTGTTTCAAGCAGTTTTTCCTGCGTTGACTTGCCGCTGCCGTCAAGGCCCTCAATCACAATCAGTTTTCCAGACATACTAACCCCCGATTATACGTTTTCAGCATATTATAACAAAATATTGTGTGCGTTTCAAGCGGTAAACACAATATATTTGTAAAAAAATTTAGAAAAATCGTAAATTTTTTATTATGTTACTGTTACAAATAACATTGACAAAAAAATTGTTATGCAATAGAATATAATGGACTTATTATGAAAAGAGCTGATGCAAGATGAAAATTGATAAACTCTGCGGCGACAGATTCAAGGAGCGCCCTTCCGACTGCGTTATTGACAGCCATGCCCTGATGGTCAGAGGCGGCTACATGAAAGGCGTAGCAAACGGCATTTATTCATCCTATATGCCCCTTCGCCGCATAACAAGAAAAATTGAAAACATCATCCGCGAGGAGATGGACGCTATTGACGGCCAGGAAGTGCAGTTCCCGGTTGTTATGCCCGCCTCACTCTGGAGCGAGAGCGGCAGATATGAGAGCATAGGCAGCGAGATGGCGAGATTTGCCGACAGAAACGGCGCCCCCATGGTGCTCGGTATGACTCACGAGGAAGCGGCAGTGCACCTTGTGAGAGAATACGCCAACAGCTACACGAAATATCCCTTTATGATTTACCAGATTCAGACCAAGTTCCGCGATGAGGGAAGACCCAGAGCGGGCCTTATCAGAGTAAGGGAATTCACGATGAAGGATGCCTACTCCTTCCACACCTCGCAGGAGGACCTTGAGGAATACTATCAGAAGTGCTATGACGCATACAACAGGATTTTCGCGCGCTGCGGCATTCCCGAGGTAGTCACCGTCAAATCGGATTCCGGCATGATGGGCGGCAGCGTTTCGCACGAATATATGCTTCTCACCCCCGTGGGCGAAGATTCCATAGCAATCTGCTCCGAGTGCGATTACAGAGCGAATATGGAAGCGGCGGATTCAATAATCGAAAACAAGTGCGAAGGCGAGAGCAAGCCGCTTGAACTTGTCTATACACCCGATATCCACACAATCGAGGATATCTGCAATTTCCTTAAAACTCCGCTCGAGGAAAGCTGCAAGGCGGTAGTTTACCAGAAAAATATGACGGATGAATATGTTATCATCTTCATACGCGGCGACCTTGATGTTAATGAGACGAAACTGACAAACTATCTCGGCGAAGCGGTGCATCCCGGCGAGATTACCGAGGAATCCGGCCTTTTCGCGGGCTTCATAGGCCCTTACGGCATGGACCGCGAGAAATACACCGTGCTCTTTGACACCTCACTTAAGAATACTCACAACCTTTCCTGCGGCGCGAATCAGGCGGACCATCACTACACCGGCCTCAAGATTTCACGCGATATAGGCGATGTGGAATATATCGACCTCGCGAAAATCAAGGAGGGCGGCATCTGCCCGAACTGCGGCAAGCACTCAATCACCATCTCAAGAGGTATTGAGGTGGGCAACATCTTCCAGCTCGGCACAAAATATACCGAAGCAATGAACATGCAGTATGTGGACAGCGAGGGCGAAATGCACTATCCCATCATGGG
>DBWO01000054.1:34722-35178 GCA_002309055.1 Ruminococcaceae bacterium UBA1236 | reverse complement strand
TGCGAAGCGCATCACGATGATTACGGCCCGGTATGGCCTATGAGCATAGCCCCCTGGCAGGTGCAGATCTGCTGCCTGAGAGCGGACGATGAAGAGTGCAAAGGCGTTTCCGACTCGCTCTATGAAAAGATGCAGAGCGAGGGCATTGAAACCCTTTACGATGACAGAAACATAAGGCCCGGCGCGATGTTCTCGGACGCGGATCTCATCGGCGTGCCCGTAAGAGTTGTCGTAAGCCCCAGAAACCTCGGCGAGGGCGTTTGCGAAATCACCACAAGAGATAAGGAAATAAACGAAAAAATTCCCACTGACGAAGTTATCGAATACGTTAAGAAGCTTGTAAAGGAAAGGCTTGAAAGCTGCAAATAAACGGAGCATCAGAATGAAAAACGTAAAAAAAGCCACCGGCATTATCCTGGCTCTGGCGACAGTGCTCTGCGCCTGTGTTACGGCGGG
>DBWO01000054.1:845-34665 GCA_002309055.1 Ruminococcaceae bacterium UBA1236 | reverse complement strand
TTCAACGGCTGGGGCGGCGCGGAAGGCCTTAACGGCATAGTGCCCTACTGGGGAGCAACGACCGGCGACCTTATGGAATACCTGCAGGGCGAAGGGTACGACTGCTACTCGGCATCCGTTGGGCCCATTTCCTCCGCCTGGGACAGAGCGTGCGAGCTTTACGCGCAGCTGACCGGCACCACGGTTGACTACGGCGCGGCTCACTCGGCAGAGCACAATCACAGGCGCTTCGGGCGCACTTATGACGAGCCTCTGTTTGACGGCTTCGGAGAAAAGGACACAAACGGCAGAATCAAGAAAATCAACCTTATAGGCCATTCCTTCGGCGGCACAACGATACGCCTCTTCACATACCTTATGACCTATGGATGTGAGGCGGAGGTCAAGGCGGCGGGCAAAGACGTTTCTCCCCTTTTCACGGGCGGCAAAGAAAACTGTATTGAAAGCGTTACCACAATCTGCTCCCCGCACAACAGCTCGTCAATTTATAAATTCACCGAGGAAACAGGCCTTTACGACCTGACTCTGTTTCTCAGCACAATATACTGCTCGGTTCTCGGCAGATCGCCGCTAAACGGCGTTATGGTGGATTTTCATCTTGAGCAGTTCGGCATAACGAACACGCCCGGCGAGCACGACGCGGACAGATATTTCAAATCGATTGTAAACTTCCTTGAGAACAGCGACGACACCTGTGAAAACGACCTTCTCCCGCAGAACGCGCAGACGCTTAACGAAATGATAAAGATAAGCCCGAACGTTTATTATTTCTCATATGCGTTTGACGCCACGCACAAGAGTTCTCTCACGGGGCTCACCTGGCCCGACGCAAACGCAAACCCTCTGATTGTGCCGCTCGGCACGTGGATAGCTCACAGACGCGAATTTGAATGCGAAGAAATCGGGCGCACATACGGCGATGAGTGGAGACCGAACGATATGCTCGCAAACACCATTTCGGAAACCTACCCCTTCGGTGACCCGCACACGGATTTTGACGGCACGGGCACGCCGCAGAAAGGCATATGGAATGTGATGCCCGTTCAGCGCGGCGACCACGGACAGGCAATAGGTCTGCTCAATGAAACAAAAGAGACAAGAGAATTTTATCTGGCAATGGCAGAGATGCTGTGCAAGCTGAAATAACAATATAAATCAATCTCCCCGTACGGCGGTACGGGGAGATTTTCATATGCTTTTACCGGTTTCTGTTTCTTTCAATCCACGCCATAAGAAGGTTCACGATTTTTTCCTGCTCAATTTCCGTCAGTTCCTTGTGAAGAGGCACTCTGTACCACTTGTTGAGGCATCCCCGGCAGCAGCAGGCGGTGGCGTGCATTGCTTTGAAAACAGGGTGCCCCCGCATGGGAGTCTGCTTTCCGTCATTGACCGGCTCGGCGGGAGCCAGCTTCTGCCTGACAAAATCCCGGGCGTGGCTTCTGATTACGTCATCGCCCTTTTCGGCAAGATATGTTTTGTCTTTTTCCGTCAGATGAAATCCCGAGCGGAATTTTGATTTTTCAAGCTTATCAAGAGCCTGTTCAACAGTCTGCATAGTTATATCCCGAAAAGTAATTATTATTCAAACGCTTTTTTCACCGCGTAATATGCCGGCTTGGGCTCGCCGTTTCCGTCAACTATGCCCCATCCGGTTTCAACGGGGCAGTCCTCCTGACCGCAGACATAACAGCTGTCGCTGTCATCCCACATATAGATGATGGCACCTATGCACCAGGGCAGTTTGCGCAGCCTCGGGATGAGATAGCTGTAAAACTTCGCCTGACCCTCGGGCGTGTGCTCATAGCCGTAAAGCCCGGTGCCGTCCTTAAGCGACTTGTATATATGGTTTGTATATTCGCCGTCAAACAAAAGCTTGAGCTTTTCCTCATCCGTTTTGCCGGTATACATACGGTCAAACTCTTCTTTTATGGATTCCGGAAGGCGCGAGATGAATGTATCAATATCCTTCGCGACATCCTCCTCGGACTCAAAGCCGTAGGAGCGCAGAATCTCGTTTTTTTCTTCACGGGTTTTCGGCTCGCCGTAACCGATATAGCCGAATTCCGTCATAATAATCGGCCTTTGTGTGACAGCGCGCACAAGATTTACGGCGGCAAAATATGTGTCGATATTCTTCGCGAGATTCTCAAACGAGCCCACATAGAGGTCGCACCCGACATAATCACAGAGTTTGTTATATCCGGTCATTTTGAAAATGAGCTGAACGAAACCGAGACCGCCGAGGTTGTAGCCGAGAAGCTCCCTGCCCTTTGTGAGGGGCGCCATCACCTCAAGCTGCATGCCGATAAAGCGGGCTGCTTCCTCCATAGTCAGAGGCGCGGTGAAACGGTCAACGCCCATTTCATTGGCAACCTGATATGCCGAAACGATTCCGCGCAGGTCGTTAACGTAAAACTCCGCGATTTCCTTTATTATTTCGGCGCCTTCCTCCCCGCGCGGGTCAATTCCGACCTCGAGGAAATCTTTGGGATTGGGAGTTACGGCAAAGATTTTGAAGTCGTTTTCAACATACTTCGCTGCCTCCTGCTTCCACCAATTATAGAAGATGCTCGGCTCGCCGTTCCGGTCATAAGGGACGGGAATATCCTCGCGGATCCATTCGATATTAGCGCCCGCGATCATGTCGTATTCTTCGTCTGTGTGGCATATGCCTTTTATGAATCCGCCCGCCTGTTCGCGGACTTTCGCCGGCTCACTGTCCGTAAACCCGGTGAAAGGAAAGCTGAACAAAGTTATGACGGGAACAAGCGCCGCGATAAGAGCGGCAAGAATCCTTGTAAAAAAAGCCGATACGGCCGTGTTTTTCATATCAGTCCCTCCCCCTGAAACAGATTAAAACACAGTAAATAAGCAATGTCAATATAATGATAAAGATTATTGATTTTTAACGGCAAAAATGATAAAATATCTGCGTAATAAAAATGCGAAAGGGCTGATGGTATGAACTTCTTTCCCGCACTTATGAAAATGAACGACGGCAGAGATGCAGTCACTGCGCAGGATATGCGCGAAAGGCGTGAGGAAATGCTTGAAATCCTCAAGGAAAACGCTTACGGCGATATGCCTGCACCTGTGCCCGTAAAAGGTACGGTCCTGGAGGAAATCCCGAAATGCGCCGCGGGCAAAGCAATGCTGTATAACATTGAAATCGCCTGTGATTTCGGCGATAAATCATTCACGTTTCCTCTTAAACTGTTTATGCCGCACGGAGAGGGAAAAAGGAAGCTGATAACGGTTATCAACTTCACTGCAAACCCTTATGACAAATATATCCCGAGCGAAGAAATCATAGATAACGGCTTTGCTCTGGCCTACATATATTATGAGGATATTACCGCCGACAACGGCGATTTCGGCGATAAACTCGCCGCTTTCTATCCGCGCACAGGCAGCGGCAGAGAGCCCGCGAAAATAAGCATGTGGGCGTGGAGTGTCAGCAGAGCGCTCGATTACCTTACAACGAGAGATGATGTGGATGCGGACAATCTCGCGGTTATGGGTCACTCGCGCCTGGGCAAAACAGCGCTGTGGTGCGCCGCTAATGACGAAAGAGTAAAATTTGCCTGCTCAAACGATTCCGGCTGTATGGGCGCCGCCTATCACCGCACTCTTCACGAAGGAGGCGAGCCTCTCTCATCAATCACGCAGGTATTCCCCTTCTGGTTCTGCGGCAACCTTCAGAAATACAGGGATGACACATCGGCCCTGCCCTTTGACCAGCATTTTCTGCTTGCCTGCATTGCCCCGCGCTATGTGCTTATAAACAGCGCAAGTCTCAATGACTGGGCGGACCCGTACTCCGAGCAGCTCACCTGCCTCGGCGCCTCCCCCGCCTGGCATGCATACGGCAAAGACGGCTACAAGGGCGGCGAATCAGAGTACGGCGCCGATGAGGGCTCGCTTTACGGCGAGGTTGCGTATTTCAAGAGATACGGCGTTCATTTCCTCGGCAGACAGGACTGGCAGAATCTGATGTTTGTAATCAAACATAACACATAAGGAGAAGAGAAATGAAAGATACGGCCGTTCTACCCTCCGGATTTACGGTAACGGGTCACAGCGGATGCGAGGGCACAAAGGAAAATTCGCTCGAATGCATTAAAAAGGCGTTTGAGTCGGGCGCGGATATATCGGAAATTGACCTCAACTTTGACGGCGGCACACCCGTGCTCTCTCACAACGCTCCCGCGGGCGGCGAGGTAACGCTTGACGAGGCGTTTGCCCTGCTCGCGAAATGCGGAGAAATGAAAATGAATATCGACGTAAAAAACACGGCAAATATGGGCGAGGTCATCAGGCTTGCCGGTGAGCACGGAGTTACGGAAAAAATCTTTTTCACCGGTGTGGTTGAGAGCTTTGTGCCCGACGTAAGAGACCTCGGCATTCCCTATTATCTCAACACGGATGTTTTCGCTCCGCGCACTCACTGCAGGAATTATATAAACTCGCTGATTGAAAAGGTAAAAAACGCCGGCGCGATAGGCATCAATATGCACTATCCGGGCCTCGGAAAGCGGCTGTCAAAGGCGTTTCACGATGAAGGCCTGCTCGTTTCGGTGTGGACCGTAAACAAAAAAGGCGCCATGAAAAAAGTTCTTGCCGCGCGACCCGATAATATCACAACGAGAAAGCCGCTCATGCTGCTGGATGTTATCAAAAGCGAATCGCAGACTGTTAATTTGACAAAATAGTATTAAAGTATTATAATAAAAGGACAGAAAAAAATCCGGAGGCAAAACGCAAATGGACCTTAATGGCAAAAAAGTGCTCGTTGTGGGGCTTGCCCGCAGCGGCATGGCCGCAATCAAAGTGCTTAAACTCCTGGGCGCGGAAATCACCCTTTCGGAGAGCAAAAGCAGAGACAAAATCAATCAGGCCGATGAACTCGAAAAGATGGGAGTAACCATCACCGGCCAGGATATCGAAGTTTTCAAAGAGAAATATGACCTGTGTGTCAAAAACCCCGGCGTGCCTTACAGAAGCCCCGAGATGGACGCTCTGGCGGCAAACGGCGTGCCCGTAATAACCGAAATTGAGCTCGCCTACCGGGTGGCGAAGCCGCAGCACTATGTTGCGATTACCGGCACAAACGGCAAAACGACAACCACCACTCTCGTTTATGAGATTCTCAACAAGGCCTTCCCCGGCAAAGCGCACCTTTGCGGAAACATAGGCGTGCCCCTTTGCGAGACCGTGCTCGAAAACGGGCTTATAGATGAGGGCGGCCATTATATAGCGCTCGAAATCTCAAACTTCCAGCTTGTTAACATTGATAAATTCAGGCCGGAGGTCGCAACGATAATCAACCTCACCCCCGACCATGTTGACTTTATGGGCGGGCTTGACAACTATTACAAATCCAAGACCGAGGTTTACAGAAATATGGCGGATGATGACGTTTTCATCCTCAATTCCGATGACCCGGTGCTTGCGGAATACACTGCGAAGTATCCCGTCAATTGCAGAATCAATGCCTTTTCGCTTGACAGGCAGGATACGGACAGTTACATAAAAGACGGCTTTATGTGCATTGAGGGCGTAAAAGTGCTTCCGCTCGACGCCGTCAGAATAGTGGGCAAACACAACCTTCAGAATATCATCATCGCCGTCTCCGCCGCAAAAGCCCTCGGTGTTTCTAACGAAGACATTGTGAGCGCGGTATCGGAATTCAAGGGCGTTGAGCACAGAATAGAGTTTGTGCGCGAGCTCAGAGGCGTTAAATACTACAACGACTCCAAAGGCACAAACACGGACGCTACAATAATAGCGGTAAGGTCCTTTGACAAGGGCGTTATTCTGCTTGTGGGCGGCTTTGAAAAAGGTCTGCCGATGGATGAACTCAGAAAGAATCTCGGCTCCGTCAAAAAAGTTATAGGCTACGGCGTTTGCGGGCCTCGGCTTGTGAAGGAGCTTGCGGGCGAAGACGGAATAATAGTTGAAAACCTGCAGCAGGCGCTTGACGAGGCGGTTAAGATTGCCGTGCCGGGCGACACCGTGCTTCTCTCACCCACCACGAGTTCATTTGACCAGTACAGCTGTTTCGAAGAAAGAGGAGAGCATTTCAAGAAGCTTGTAAATGAATTGAAATAAACAACCAACGGGAAAGAGGAATTACTATGTTGCTGTCTGTTATTTTCACCGGCCTCGGAATGATTATGCTCATCGCTTTTCAGTATTACAGAATCAAAGGATGCACCCCCTGGACAACCGTGCTCAAGTCATTCACTTCGCTCGGCTTCATGTGCGTTGCGGTGTGCGCTCTCGCGGCAAACGGCTTTGACAAGGCCGACGCGAGATACTGCGCCTTTGTTATTCTGGGCCTTCTTTTCGGGCTTCTGGGCGACATCTGGCTCGACCTTAAGTTCACGCACCCCGAAAGCGGCATTCCCTACACCTACGCGGGCTTCATGGTTTTCCTTTTCGGCCATCTCGTTTACGACGCAGGCCTTATCATGAGATTTTACATCAAGGGTCACCCGATGTATATCATAGTGCCCGTGCTCGTTTCCGCGGCGTTCTGCGTGGTGGTGCTCTTTACCGAAGACCTTATGAAGGTAAAGTACGGTAAATTCAAGGCGATAGTTGCGGCCTACAGCCCCGTTGTTATTTCAATCTCGGCGTTTTCGGGCTCATTCGCTCTTCTTCACGGCCTTAAAAGCATACCGCTTAACATTTTCTTCGTGGCGAGCATTCTTTTCCTCTTCTCGGATTTAATTCTCAACGGCACTTATTTCGGCGACGGCAAAAACCGTCCCGTCGATATAATTGTAAACCACACATCATATTATCTCGCTCAGTACGCAATAGCGCTCTCGCTCTGTTTCCTGAGCAGATAAAACAATTTGCGGCATAACACGAAATAAGGAGGTTTCCCAATGTCAGGTATTATTTCCATGCTTATGTCATTCCTTATGATGTTTCTTCAGCTGATAACATCATTCATCGGTGGCGGCGGTCTGAATCCGGTTAACCCGGTTAATCCCGTCACTCCCGACAACCCCGATACAAGCACATCCATGTGCTGGCCGGTCAATAAAGAGAGCTACATCTCGGCAGGTTATCCGAATTATGATGACGGCACTTATCACGGCGGCATAGACATTGTGCTTAAAAGCGGCAACTCCGAGGGCGAGGCCTTTGTGGCCGCTCAGGACGGCAAGGTTACCCTTGCGCTTAACGACGGAAACGACAACCTCGGTTACGGCAACTGCGTGCTCATAGAGCACAGCGGCGGGATTTCAACATTCTACACTCACGCAAAAAGCATAACCGTTGCCGCAAACGATACAGTCAAAAAGGGCCAGACAATCGGTTATATAGGCAAAACGGGCAACGCCTCCGGAGCCCACCTGCACTTTGAAGTCTGGAAAAACAGCGAGAGAGTAAACCCGCTTGATTATGTCAAGAATCCTTATGGTGACAATAAGCCTTCAACACCCACAACCCCCGAAACTCCGATTGATCCCGCCGACATCAAGGGCTCATTCACCTTCAAGGTTTACGGATGGGGCCACGGTGTTGGCATGAGCCAGGATGGCGCTATCGTCATGGCAAAGAACGGCAAGACATACAACGAAATTCTCTCGGCTTACTACCCCGGCACAGAAATGAGGGTAGATTTCAAAACACCCGCCCAGGTCAAGAAGAACGGCACTGAAATACCACTTGTTGAATTCCTCTGCAAGACTGTCATGAAAGAAATCGGTAACGACGACGACGTACCCATGGAAGCGCTCAAGGCACAGGCGGTCGCATGCTACACCTACGCCAAGCTTTACGGCTATGAAAGCGGTCAAGCATACAGCTCTAACTTCGCATACAGCGGCACAAGAGTTGAAAAGGCGGTATGGGCGGTATGCAGCATGAGCAAGGCGACAGACAAGCCTCAGGCGCGTTATCTTGAATATAAAGATAAAAATTCCGGTGACTATAAGACTGCCGAGACCTATTATTTCGCAAACGCCGCGGGCAAGACAGCGTCCTACTCATCGGCATGGGGCGGTACTTCGCCCGATTATCTCAAGGGCGGCGTTTCAAGCCCCGAAGAGGTTAAGAAAAGCACAAAGACCTACACCGCGAAAGAAATGTATGACCTTATCCAGGCATACGCAAAGTCCGTAGGCAAGACCGTAACGCTCGGCAAAGACCCGTCAAAGTGGATTCAGATTGTTTCACACGACAAGTCAATGAGCGACAGCGTAGGCTACGTTGTTAAAATCAAGGTCGGCGGCATCGAGATGAGCGGCAACACATTCCGCTCCAAGGTGCTCAATTACGGCATCCGCTCGCAATGCTTCACGGTGGCATATTCCTCAAAATAAACGGAAACCCCGTAATTTATTGGCTTTTTCTTAAAAAAGACTTGATTTTATAAAAAAAGAGTAGTATAATCTGCTACGGTAAGAATAGTAAGAAGCAAAGGAGTAGGGAAACCTGCTCTTTTGTTTTTGCAATGAAGGAGTGATAAGATGGCTAAAGGAAAAGGCGGAAACGTGTCCGCCGCAGTGTGGGAAATCGCCGCGCCAATAGCCGAACAGCTCGGCCTTGAGATATGGGATGTACGCTTTGTCAAGGAAGGGGCCGACTGGTTCCTCAGAGTTTTCATCGACAAAGAGGGCGGCGTAAACATCAACGACTGCGAGAATATGAGCAAGGCGCTCGACGGCCCGCTCGACGAGCTTGACCCCATTGAGCAGAGCTACTGCTTTGAGGTTTCCTCCCCCGGTCTTGAGAGAGACCTCACGAGACCCGAGCATTTCGAAAAGTTTACGGGCGCAGACATAAAAGTGAAATTCATAAGGCCTGTTGAAGGCAAGCGCGAATACACCGGCGTACTGGAAAGCTGTGACGGCAACAGCATAGTGCTTCGCCTTGAGGACGGCAGCGCGATGAACATAGAAAAAAAAGAAACTTCATATATCCGCCTGGATGATTTTGACGACTGAAAGAAAGGACTGACAGGAAAATGAAAAACGCAGAATTTTTTGAAGCTGTCGCCGCTATGGCGCAGGAGAAGGGTGTGCCCGTTGAGGCCCTCTACGAGGCAATCTCAAAATCAATCATAACATCGGTAAAGAGAGACTACGGTGAAAGAGACATCGTTTTCTGCGATATAAACCCCGAAAAAAGCACACTCAAGATTTTCGTTCGCAAGAGAGTTGTTGACACGGTAGAAGACGACATAGAAGAGATTTCTCTTGAAGACGCGAAAAAAATAAGAAAAAGAATCAATGTGGGCGACACAATCGATATCGAGCTCAACACCAAGGAAGTCAGCCGTATAGCGGCAGTCAAGGGCAAGCACCTTCTGCGCCAGAATATAGGCGACGCCGAGACAGAGCGCAAGAGACAGGAGCTCCAGGAAAAGAATCAGGAGCTTGCCACCTGTAAAATCATCAGGGTTGACCCCGACACTCTCGATGCCTTCCTCGAAATCGGCAAGGTTGTTGAGCGCCTTCCCAGAAATGAGCAGATTCCCACGGACGTGCTCAGAGAGGGCGAATACACAAAGGTTTACGTTACGGAAGTTGTTGAGGGAGCGAAAGGCCCCAAGGCAAAGATTTCCAGAACTCACCCCGGCCTTGTAAGAAGGCTGCTTGAGGTTGAGGTGCCCGAGATAGTTGACGGCACGGTTGAGATTATGTCAATTGCCCGTGAGGCCGGCTCAAGAAGCAAGATAGCCGTTTACTCCTCCGATGAAAACGTTGACCCTGTCGGCGCGTGTATCGGCCAGAGAGGCCAGAGAATCAACAACATCGTTGACGCGCTCGGCGGCGAAAAGCTTGACGTTATCAATTACAACGAAGACCCGGCAAAATATGTTGCCGCCGCTCTCGCTCCCGCGGATGTTATCTCGGTTGAGATACTCAGCGAAGAGGAAAAAAGCTGCAGAGTTATCGTTCCGAACAATCAGCTTTCACTCGCAATCGGCAACAAGGGTCAGAACGCCCGCCTTGCCGCGAGACTGACCGGCTGGAAAATAGACATCAACCCCGAATTCGAAGAACCCGTAATCAATTTTGACGACTGATTTTTAAGGAGTATCAACCTATGGCTGTACGTCGAAGTGTTCCGATGAGAAAATGCACAGGGTGCAACGAAATGAAGCCCAAGAAAGAGCTTGTAAGAGTTGTGAGAAGCCCTGAAGGCGAAATATCAATAGACACAGTGGGCAAGAAGCCCGGCAGAGGCGCATATGTGTGCCGCAGCAAGGAATGCCTTGAAAAAGCGAGAAAGGCAAAGAGGCTGCAGAAAGCATTTTCCTGCGAAATACCCGACGCGATTTTCACACGACTGGAGGAAGAGCTGGAAAATGAATGAAAGTAAATTCCTCTCTCTGCTCGGAATGTGCCGCAAAGCCGGGAAACTCAGCTGCGGACATGACAGCTCGGTGGATTCAATCAGAAATCACAAAGCGCACTTATGCGTTTTAAGCAGTGATTCATCAGAGCGCCTGAGAAAGGAAATCGGAAGGGAATGCGGGCTGAGCAAAAACAGCGCGCGCATTCTTACAGTCAAAGCAGATATGGACGAAATCGGAAAAGCAACGGGCCTGAGGTCCGCAGTGCTCACGGTAAACGACAGAGGGTTTGCCGAAGCGATGCTTAAAGCAATTGACACACAGGAGGAGGACATCGAATGATTAATAAATACAAAGTTTCAGACGCAGCGAAAGATCTCGGCGTAAAACCGAATGAGATAATCGAGCTGCTCGGCAAATATTTTGAAGGCAAAAAGGCGCGCACTTCCCTGCTCGAGATGGATGAGCTCAATATGATTTTTGAGCACTACACCAAAGCATACAGTGTTGAAAACCTTGACGCCTATTTTGAGCTCACCTCAAAACCGGCCGGCGCAGAAGCAGCCGAGGAGAAGCCCGCAAAAGAGGAAGAGGCAAAAGCAGAGGAAAAGAAAGAGGAAGAAAAGCCCAAGACGGCAAAGAAAACAGCAAAGAAAACCGGGGAAGAAAAGCCGGCTGAGGAAGAGAAAAAGCCGAAGACCGCGAAGAAAGCGGAAAGCAAAGAAGAAACTCCGGCAAAGAAAGATACGAAGGCCGCGGAAGAGGCAAAACCCAAGGCAGAGGCAAAAGAAGAAAAGCCCGCCGCCAAGGACCCCAGAAAGCCCAAGGCACCCAAGATGCCCGTTATGCCTCAGAATAACCGCAAGCCCGAAAAGAAGAAAGAGGACAAGGTCGCTCAGCCCAGAACCAAGGGCGAGCAGACAACCGTTGACCTGAGAAGCAACAACGTTGACCTTGAGAAATACAACGAGAAATATGAGAGAATTGCCCCCGCTTCATCCGCAAGCGCGATGGAGAGAGGCCCCTCAAAGCAGAAGATAAATCAGAAGAGCAAGCAGTACAGAAAGCAGGGCAACCGTCCCGCAAGGCGCGAGACAGAAAAAGAGAGACTTGAGAGAATCGCCGCCGAAAGAGCGAAAAAGCCCCAGCTTCAGCTCAAGATACCCGAGGAAATCACCGTGGGCGAGCTTGCTTCCATGCTCAAGATGACCGCCGCGGAAGTTATAAAAAAGCTCTTCTCACTCGGTCAGATGGCAACAATCAACGATGTGCTTGACTACGAAACGGCCGCTATCGTTGCCGAGGAACTCGGCGCTAAGGCGGAGAAGCTTGTGGTTGTCACAATCGAGGATATGATTATTGACGACAGCGAAGACGATGAGGCGGCGCTTGAGCGCAGAGACCCCGTTGTGGTTGTTATGGGTCACGTTGACCACGGTAAAACCTCAATTCTCGACGCTATCAGAAACACATCCGTAACCGCCGGCGAGGCAGGCGGCATCACTCAGCACATAGGCGCTTACAGAGTGAATGTAAACGGTGAAAACATCACCTTCCTTGACACTCCCGGTCACGCAGCTTTCACGTCAATGCGTCTCAGAGGCGCGATGGCCACGGATATCGCCGTGCTCGTAGTCGCGGCGGACGACGGCATTATGCCCCAGACTATAGAAGCAATCAACCACGCCAAGGCGGCAGGCGTTCAGATTATAGTTGCCATCAACAAGATGGATAAACCCGCCGCGAATCCCGACAGAGTGCTTCAGCAGCTCACAGAATACGAGCTCGTTCCCGAAGAATGGGGCGGCGAAACAATCTGCGTTCCCGTTTCCGCTCTCACAAAGCAGGGCATTGACAAGCTGCTCGAATCCATCCTGCTCGTTTCCGAAATGCAGGAGCTCAAAGCAAACCCGAACCGCCGCGCGAAGGGCGTTGTTATCGAGGCAAGGCTTGACAAGGGCAGAGGCCCCATCTCCACCCTGCTTGTTCAGAACGGCACTCTCAAATCGGGCGACATTATCGTTGCCGGCACGGCCGTAGGCAGAGTCAGGGTTATGACGGATGACAAGGGCAGAAAGGTTAACCAGGCAGGCCCCTCCGTACCCGTTGAAATCATGGGTCTCGCGGAAGTGCCCCAGGCAGGCGACGCCTTTGACGCCGTTAACGACGAGCGCCTCGCGAGAGAACTTGTTGAGCAGAGAAAGAACAAGGCAAAGGAAGAGCAGTTCAAAGAATACCAGAAGGTTACGCTCGAAAACCTTTTCGATTCAATCAAAGAGGGCGAGCTCAAAGATCTTAACATAATCATCAAAGCAGACGTTCAGGGCTCGGCGGAAGCCGTTAAACAGAGCCTTGTGAAGCTTTCAAACGATGAGGTCAGAGTAAAAGTTATCCACTCCGGCGTCGGCGCAATCAATGAGAGCGACGTTATGCTTGCCACAGCGTCAAACGCTATTATAGTCGGCTTTAACGTAAGGCCCGACTCCGTCGCCTCCGAAAACGCGGAGCGTGACAGCGTTGAAATCAGATGCTACAGAGTTATCTATGACTGCATTAACGAGATAGAAGCCGCTATCAAGGGCATGCTCGCGCCCAAATTCAGGGATGTTGACATCGGTAAAGCGGAAATCCGCCAGATTGTCAGAATCTCCTCCGTGGGCAATGTTGCCGGCTGCCATGTAACAAGCGGCAAGGTTACAAGAAACGCCAAGGTAAGAGTAGTGCGCGACGGCATAGTTGTCGCCGATGACGAGATTGCCTCCCTGCGCCGTTTCAAGGACGATGTGAAAGAAGTAGCGTCGGGCTTTGACTGCGGTATCGGTCTTGAGAAATTCAACGATATCAAAGAGGGCGACATCTTTGAGTTCTACATCACCGAGGAATACAGAGATTAAGAGGTTAAGCAATGGCAGGTTATAAAACAGACAGAGTGTCGGAAGACATCAAAAGAGAAATCGCGGCGATAATCCGCGAACTCAAGGACCCTCGCGTGCAGGATAAAATGCTGACCGTGGTCAACGTTGATGTGAGCTCCGATGCCTCGTTCGCAAAAGTATACGTAAGCGCTCTTGAGGGTATTGAGACAGCGAAAATTGCCGTCAAAGGTCTCACAAACGCCACAGGTTACATAAGGCGTGAGGTCGGGCAGCGGCTTCACCTTCGCAAGACCCCGGAGCTCAAATTCATAGCCGACGATTCCATTGAAAAAGGCCTGAAAATAGCAGGCATCCTTAACACAATTGTGCGGGATGATGAGGAAAATAATAATGATGATTAACATTGCCGAAGCGGCGCAGTTTCTCTTAAAAAACGATAAATTCCTTTTGCTTTGCCACATTTCGCCCGACGGCGACACCGTGGGCAGCGCAACCGCTCTCGCGAGAGCGCTCAAAGCGAAGGGCAAGCAGGTTATGATCAAATGCGGTGACAAGCTCACCAAGGATTATGACTTCCTTTTCAGCGGCCTTGATATGCCCGAATTCGAGCCCGAGCACATAGTAGCCGTGGATGTCGCGGACAATAAGCTGCTCGGCACCGAGTTTAACGCCCTTTACGGCGACAAGGTTGAGCTCTGTATAGACCATCACACATCAAACGTGCTCTACGCCGAAAATGTGTGCCTTGAGCCTGATTCGGCGTCCGCCGCGGAAATCGTTTATTACGTAATTCTCGAAATGGGCGTTGAAATCACTCCGATAATCGCCACCTGCCTGTTTACGGGCGTTTCGACCGACACGGGCTGTTTCCGCTTTGTGAACACAACGGTGAGAACATTTGAAATTGCCGCAAAGCTCGCTGAAAAAGGCGCGGACACCTTCAAGGTGGTGCAGACCTTCTTTGAGACAAAGACAAAGAGCTACGCCGCGCTTGAGAGAATGGCGCTTGCCGACATGAGATTTTATTTCTCCGAAAGATGCGCCGTTATCTGCATCACGAGAGATATGTATGAGAAAACCGGCTCCGATGAAACGGAAACGGCGCGCATCGCAAACCTTACAAGGCAGGTTGAAGGCGTGCTTGTTGGCGTGCTCATGAAGGAGCAGAAAGACGGCTCATTCAAGATTTCCCTCAGGACAAACGGCGACGTTGACGCATCCGAAATCTGCGGTCGTCTCGGCGGCGGCGGTCACGCGGGCGCCGCGGCGTGCACAATAAACGCGCCCAAGCAAAAGGCGATGAATATGGTGCTCAAAGAAATCGAAGCAGAAATCGATTCGGTCAGAATTGACTGAAATTCATTCACGGGAAGATGACCTTATGACTAAACCCTCCCCCGAGCTCATCGTTATGCTTACAAGAAACGACCTTACCGTGCCGGACGCATACCGCATATTTGACGAATGCAAGGGCTCGAAAGCAAAGTATTGGGGCATAAAAGAAAAGCCGCTTGAAAAAAGCGAAATGAAAAAGCTCATTTCCTATATGAAAGAATGCGGCAAAACCGCCTGCGTTGAGGTGGTTGAATACACCGAGGCCGAATGCCTCGACGGCGCTGAGACGGCGGCCGAATGCGGGTGCGACATCCTGCTCGGCTCGGGATTNNATTTTATGACAGCGTTAACTCCGTCTGCCGCGAAAACGGCATTAAGTATATGCCCTATGTCGGCAAACTCTCGGGGCGTCCGACAGTGCTTGAAGGCACGGCGGAAGAAATGCTCCGTGAAGCTGAGCGTTGCGTTAAAAAAGGCGCATACGGCATTGACCTTCTCGGCTACAGATACGCCGGCGACGCTTCACCGATTATATCCGGTTTTCTCGGCGCTTTTTCCTCCCCCGTCTGCCTTGCCGGCAGCGTGGACAGCTTTGAGAAGCTCGACGAAATAAAGGCGCTCTCCCCGTGGGCATTCACCGTAGGCACCGCGCTGTTTGAAGGCGTATTCGGCGGCGATTTCATCAGCGGAATCAACGCAATCATCGACTACATCGGCAGGTGACATTATGCCGGGAATACATATTTTTTACCCCTGCGCGCTCGCTGAGAGCGTGTTCACGATTGACTACGGCGCTCTTATGCGCATGGGCTACAAGGGGATAATATTTGACATTGACAATACTCTTGTGCCGCACGGCAAGGACTCAACGCCCGAGGTTGACGAATTTTTTGCAAAAATACACTCCGCCGGGCTGATAACCGTTTTCCTCTCAAACAACAGCCGCGAGAGGGTTGAGAGATTTAACAAAAACATCTCTTCCCCCTTTGTTTCAAGCGCGGGAAAACCGATACCGGTAAATTTCAGAAAGGCTGCAAAGCTCACAGGCCTTGACAGGAAAAAAATCATCTATATAGGCGATCAGATTTTTACCGACATACTCGGCGCAAATCTCGCCGGGCTTGACAGCATTCTCGTTAAATATATCGGATATTACGATGAGGGATACAAGGGCAAACGCCGCGCCGCGGAAGCAGTTATAATCAAGCGCTATCTCAAAAATAAGCGCTACCCCAAAATCACGAATTTTGAAAAGCAAGAGGGATGATACCCATGCTTAACGGCAAATACAAACATTTCTCAGACATAAACCCGTTATTTTTTAAAATTGCCGCAAAAAAAGAAATACTCAGACGGCATATAAAGAACACCTTCGGCGGCGTTAAATTCGCAAGGGAGACCTCGGATGAGATACTGCCCGTTACGATGTACTCGCATTCATCGAATATGATTAAGCGCGGGCCCGGCGTTGACCCGAAAACGCAGGAAAACAAGGCGGTAAACATCGGCATCGCCTCATCAAAGATGCACAAATCTCTGATTAAGCCGGGCGAAACATTCAGCTTCTGGGACAGGGTCGGAAGTATATCCCCCAAAAAAGGCTACCTTGAAGGCAGGATTCTCAAAAGCGGCGTGCTCACAACCGGCACGGGCGGAGGCCTGTGTAACCTCGCGAATACGCTTAATCTTCTTATTCTGCACAGCCCGCTTGACATAACGGAGTTTCACAGCCACTCCGACGCGCTCGCTCCCGACGAGGGCGAAAGACGCCCGATGGCAAACGGCACATCCGTTTTTTATAACAGCGTTGACTACAGATTTACCAACAACACCGACCAGGTTTTTCAGCTTTTGATCTGGTGCGAAGGAGATATGCTCTGTGCCGAACTGAGAAGCGAAAAAGAAATACCCTTCGCCTATGACCTTGCCGAAGAGGACCACCACTTCACAAAGGAAGGTGAAAAGTATTACAGGGTGTCAAAGATATACAAGATAACAAAAGACAAAGAAACAGGCGAAGAGATAAAAAGAGAGCTCTTCCTCGATAATCACTCCCTTGTTCACTTTGATTATTCGCTCATTCCCGAGGAGCTTATAAAATAAAAACGGGAATAACATTCCCGCATATTTCCGCCGGTAGCATAGCTGGATAATGCATCGGATTCCGATTCCGAAGACCGGGGGTTCAAATCCCTTCCGGCGGGCCAAAAAAGCCGCTCTCCCCTTTTGGGGAGGGCGGGTTTTTATCTTATCCGTTTTTCATTTCATAAGTTCTTATTATTGTCTTTGAGGCGAAGGTAACATCATTATAGAAAAACAGGGCGCCGGTATCGGTTTCGGTTATTGACAGACCTTCTGCCTCGGTGATGGAGTTGCCCATATTTCTGATAATCGCTTCGGTCGTTTCCCCTGTCGCAAGGTCAACGGCATAAGTAGTTTTCTCATCCGAGCCGTCATTGCTCGCAAGGTAAAGCGTGCCGCCGAGCAGGTCTCCGCCGGTAATCTTTGTGATGGTTTTATCGAGCTTTACTGTGCCGATGAAGGAATAATCTTCAAGGCTCAGCATGCGGACCTCATCCACTTCTCTCGCCTGCGTGTAATAGATAACGCCGTCTCTGACGCTGACCCAGGGAATGTGGCCGTTCCCCTGCCCTTCGGGCGGCAGAACATGATATTCAAGGAACCGGAGCGTTTCAGCGTCAAAAACCATAACGGCGGGATCCTTGAATCCGAACGCCTCGCAGGCCGCGTAAATCCTGCCGCCGTAATACGAGCAGTCACCGAGGTGGGAATAACCCTTCGAGATGATGTCATCGGGCAGGCACATATCGTTCACTTCAAGTATTTCACCGCTCGCGGCGTCAATTTTGACAATCGCGTTGTAATTCAGGAATTTTATGCATCCGGTGCCGTAAAAATATTCGCCGTCGGTTGTAATCCCCTGGCAGAACGCGGCGCCGTCGGAATAAGAGTATTCAAACTCGTTCACCGGCACAAGATTGCCCTTAACAACAGACGGAGGCGACGAAACCGCGCCCGCGAGCGCAAACAGCGCGGCAAAGACGAAGCCGAAAGCTTTTCTAAAAAAAACAAACAGTGAAGCCATACTTTCCTCCGAAACAAATAATTACATAAACAGTATAACATATCCGAGAAAAACATTTCAACAGTATTAGTTATTAATGCTGTTATCAACCTGGCCCCGAAAAACTCACCGGCTCGGAATGAGATAGAATTAATAATATTTACGGCAACCCCTGAATTCTTTCAAGGGCTGCCGTTTGCAATAATATGATAATTACTCTTTTACAAGATTGCCGGGCATACAATCACCGTAAACCGGTTTTACGGTTTTACTTCGATATTCGGGAGAGCGCGGAAGAGGCCTTTGAAGAATGCGATTATTTTATCAAAAAACCCGGATTTCACTTTCACTTCGCAATTTGCGCTGAGCTCATTTCCGTTTGCGTCTTTCTGGACATTTTTGCTCATGTCAATCACCTTCACGGTGAAAGTTCTGTTTGAGGTCATTGTGCCGGCCTTGTAACTCACGGTTGTATTGCTGCCTGTTTCTCTGAGTGTGCCGCCCTCATAGATTGCAAGCACATATCCGTCGGGCACATTTTCCGCCGTTGCGGTAACGGTGACATTCGCTTTGTATTCAACGGTCTGTGAAGATTTCACATTCAGCTTTGCCCCTGCCGTGGGATTCTCGGGCTCGGGGGCCTCAACTTTTGTATAAACCGCGTTTACTGTAATGCCGCCGGGAACGAATTCATAGCTTTCCCACTTTCCGGTGTAACCCTCTTTCGCGGGCACGGCGGGCTCTTCAATGCTTGTGCTCTCAACGGTGTAAAGCACTTCGCCGACTGTTACGCCGTCCGCAACGAAGGTAGCTTTGTATTCGAGCAGAATAAACAGGGCGTTGAACTCGAGGTCTTCCGCGGGCATTGTCTCGGGAATATCGGCATCCCAGTCAACAAAGGCGTAGCCATCTTTTATGGGGTCTTTGTCCGGGCGAAGCATTGTTCCGCCGTACTCGATAAGGCAGTTCATATAGCTCTCACCGTCAACAAGGTATGTTGCCTTGTAGCTGTTCACTGTGTAAACCGCATTTACGGTTATGTCTCTGAGCTCAATCTGATAATCTTCCCATACGCCTGTGCAGCCCTCTTTTTCCGGCACTGCAGGTTCTTCTATGGATTCGCTCTCAACAGTGAAGGGTATTTTATCGCCGACCTGTTCACCGTCCGCCATAAAGGTGGCGTAATAGGTAACGGGCTCATAAACAGCGGTGAATTCAAGCGGTTTCGCGGGCATGGTTTCGGGTATTTCGGGATTCCATCCCTTGAATTCATAGCCCTTCTTCTCAGGAATCCTCGGGCTCGCTATTGCCTGACCGAATTCCACTTCGCAGGACGAAATAATCTCTCCGTCTTTAATGAATGTAACGGCGTAGCTGTTAACGGTGTAAACCGCGTCTATGGTGATATCCTCATCGCTGAGGGTGTAATTCGGCCATGAGCCGGTATATCCCTCTTTCTTGGGAACATTGGGAAGAGATATGGACTTTTGCCCGTAAACAAACGGAATTGTATCAATCACGTTTCCGTCCGCCGTGACGGTCGCATAATAGGTGTTCTGCTCGTAAACTGCCGTTATCTCAATGTCGGATGCGGCAAGGGTGTATTCGCTCCAGGTGCCTGTGTAACCGCGCTTTTCGGGCACATCGGGCAGATCCAGCGACTCCTGGGTTTCGGAGAAGGTGATTGTGTCGAAAACTTCGCCGTCAACCATAAGCGTTGCTGTATGCAGGCAGGAGAATGCAGCTCCGGCGATGGTGCCGTCATCCTCTTCTATTATAACATCATTCCATTCTGCCTCGGTACCGTTGTAAACGATTTTCTTAAGGGATGATTCCTCTGTTGCAAGCGCTCTGTCATACAGGTCAAACAAAGCGGTGTATACATCGGCATAATAAAGGATTTCTTCAATATCATCCTTGTATTCCTCAGGCAGCTCATGAGTCTGAGCATATTCCTTCAGCTCTTCAAACGAGGTTATTTCGGCACCGAGGGCTTCGGATATTTCCGCAAACATATAACCGAACTCGGTTTTTATCATTTCAAGTTCCTCGGTAAGCTCCGCTTTGAATTCGTCATCCAGGCAGGTTGTGAAAGCCTGTTTGCCGATAAACCTGATACCGCTTCCGATATTCACGGTTTCGAGCGAATAATTCAGAATAAAAGCGCTGCTTTCGATTATTTCAACGCTGTCGGGTATTGTAACGCTCGTAAGATCCATATTAACGAAAGCGGAGTCTCCGATTACTCTTACGGAGTCGGGAATAACAACACTCCTGATACCCGAGTTTAACTGAGTGCTTATTCCGCTTATGTTAGTTACGGGGATTCCGTCTATCTCGGAGGGGATAACAACATTCTCTTCTTCGCCGTTGTAGCCGGATATGCTGATTTCACTGACGCCGTTTTTTTCATAAATATAGTAGTGGAAATCTTCATAATCAGCTTCACCGAGGTCATTGCCGATGCGGTATTTCTTTAAGAAGAACGATTCTCCGCATTCTGAGCAGGTGAGCTTTTCCACGCCGTTGGTTGCTACGCCTGCCTCGACTATTGTTTCACAAGGGCCGTCATGAGCGTGCGTTGCGAGAATATTTACCTCATAATCCTCTTGCGTGCCTGAGTTGTTCCATATTTTCACAATGTAAGTCCTGCCCGCAGAAAGGTGATAACTGCTGCTTCCTCTCACGCGATCATAATAGTAGGAGGATAAATAATAGTTATTTATGTCATAAATGTCGAAGCTTCCGTTTGAGATAAACACATAGTTGCCTGTTTTTTCGGGAACATATATGAACTCGGCGGATTCATTCGGGGCAATTGACACAGTCTGCTCAGCATCGGTAACAAGAGTATATCTGTAAACCGTGTCACAGACATCACATTTTGTATCGTTATTTTTATCAATATGGACATGAGTGAACGTAACTGTCTGGCTTATTGCCTGACCGGTCATATTCCTTATTGTGGCTTTGTAGCTGTTTCCTTCTGAGAGATCGCATTCACTTGTGCTGTAACTTCCGCCGTAATCATCATAAAGATATGATACCGAAACGGGGCCGTTGCTGATAAGCCTGTATTTGCCCGTTCTCTGACAATTTATCAGAACGATTACGGAATCGTTGGGGGCGATATTCAACGTTACCGGCACGTCCTCGGTTAAAGTCACGGTGCAGTCGGAGCCGCAGAAATCACACGTGCCGTCATCGTTTGTATCTTCATGAAGGTGAGTTGCGGTTACTGTTCCGTCAATCTGCTTGAAATTGTACGCAGAAATAGTTGCTTTATACATCCTTCCCGCGATAAACCTTGAACCGCTGTATTGGTAGTTGCCGTAAATATCGGTAAAAGTGCTGCAGCTGAAACCGCCGGTGGTGTTGAAATTATAGACTGCATTGTACTGCGGAGTGAATGTTACGTAAAAAACGTTGCAGGCGGGAACGGAAACCGTCTTAGTCTCGTCCTCATTAATCCCGGTAATAAACTCGGTGTTGCAGCGGTCGCATAAATTATCATCGTCAGTTGAGTAGTGATCGTGGCTGAGTGAGAACTTCACTTTGCCGGATGAGCCGCCGGACGAATAGAAAACGAAGTCATATGAAACATCCTTTTCCAGGTTGTAACTGTTAGTTGAGTATGTTATGTATTCTCCGGTTGACTTGTAAATACCTCTGAGATACACATTGGAGTTTTCCGTAAAGAAATTGTACCTGCCGCTTTCGGTCGGAGTGAATCTGATAAAATATTCATCGGAAGCGGGAATAACGGTTTCAATTATCTCACCCTCCGCTATTGTCTGACAGACTGTTTTGCCGCAGACATCACATTTGCCGTCGTTGCCCGAAACCTTATGCTTATGGGTAAGGGTGACACTGACGGATCCTTCGGTCCTCTTGCTTGAATAAACATGGTAGTAATGAGATGTGCCGACGGCAAATTCATAATAACCGTCAACATAGTTTTCGTATTGTCCGTCTTCATCACGGGGCGATTCAACCGAAATGCCAGACCCGTTTGAGGTTTGAACAAGCATATATCTGCCTGCCGTTTCGCAGTTAAACACAAGCTCCATTGCTCCGTAAGGCTCAAGGGTAACAGTCTGCTCGTTGCCCTCGGTAATAACGGCGCGGAAGGTTTTGCCGCATTTTGTGCAGACATCCGGGTTTTCTGCGGACCCCGTATGCTTATGAGTGAACATCACATAAGCGGTATCATCTGAAGACGAGTAGTTATACAGGGTGATGATGTAGGTATTGTCTTTCACAAGACTCATGCAGTTTTCCGAGTAATTGATTGTATTTCCGTTTTTATCGCGGGTCTGGGAAACATAAGTGTTGTCGTATTCGGAATTGACTGAAAAACGGTAAAGTCCCGTCTCTTCGGGAGTGAAAGAAATGTAGGTGTATTCTCTCGCGGGGGACATAAACTCAAGCTCGGTTTCTGCGGTAGCAATCTTATAGATTTCCTGTGAGCAGATGGAGCAGGTGCCGTCTCCGTTATCAATATGGCTGTGCCTGATACAGAAATTTATCTGATTATCGGAGCCGTCCAGATAATTGGTATAAACAACGCGGTATGTTTCGCCCGATGTCAGTGAATATTTGCTGTCATATTCATATATTTCATTGTCGTCGGAATCAAAAACCCGGCGAGTATAGTAGCCGCCGTTATCCGCAACAATATAATCTGCGGTTCTCGGGCAGACGAAAAAGATGCTGATGGTGTCGCCGGGAATGAGTGAAAATGTAAACGGATTATCCTCAGTGGCCGTATATGAAAGGCGTTTTCCGCAGGCGTTGCAAAAACCGTCCGAATCGGTATCCGCATGGGGAATCACGGGGATAGCCACCTCCCCTTCGGCATTGCAGTGCTTGCACACGGCGTTTGCCTTGCCCTCTGCGAGGCAGGTGGGGGCAAGTGTGATATCCTCATCGGTGTATTCATATTCATGCTGTGTTTCGGTATAAAAACCGAAGCTCCTGCCGTAACTGTATGTTGTCACCAGGATGTAATATACTTCTTCGGCATAGAGAAAAATATCCCTGATTTCACTTTCGACGTTGTTGTTGCAGAAGGCGCTGGCAAGCACCGTACGGGCTTCATTCAGAAGTTCAATCTTGACGGAGCCGCCGCCGTTTTCGGTGTAAAACCTGTAAACATCCGAAACCGCCGGCACAAACTTAAGCACTTCTGTAGTGCCGTAAATATCATCAAACAGTTTAAACGTATCCGCGGCAATGGTTTCCGCTTCATCATATTCGTCGGCAAAAGCCGTAACTGCGGACGCGGGCATAACGCCTGCGACAAGCAAAACGGCAAGGATTACCGACATAAGGTTTTTCATTCTCTTTTTCATGGTAAACCCTCCTTTAAACATAAGCAAAACAGATAAGCAAAAATGATTATAAATCCCCTTTTTAATTATAACTTATTGCGAAAATAAATCAACAAAAACAAAGCTTTTATTGACAAATTTGTCATTTATTATTCTATCTGCATTGAATAGTTGTGCAACATGCACAAGATAATAACTTAAAAAGATATCTTTATTTTTGAGCTCGCGGGTGATATAATCTAAACGGAACAACTCATCAGGAGGCGCAATTATGGAAGAGAATAAAAAAAGCATTAAATTCGGCGTGCTCGGCGCAGGCCGCGGTATGTCGATAATGGATTTCTGCAAAAACTCAGGCGAGGCACAGCTTGCCGCCGTTTGCGACAGCGACCCCGTCTGCCTTGAAAGTGCGCGCGAAAAATACGGCGACGATGTGGAGTATTTCATGGATTTTGATGAATTCATCAAATGCGATGTTGACATTGTGGTGCTCGCGAATTACGCGAATGCGCACGCTCCCTTCGCGATAAAAGCGCTCAATATGGGCAAAAATGTGCTCAGCGAGCTTCTGCCGGTGCAGACAATGAAGGAGGCCGTGGAACTTGTTGAGGCAGCCGAAAAGAGCGCAGGAAGGTATTTCTACGGCGAAAACTGCTGCTTCATGAAAGCGCCGCGCACGATGGCGAAGATGTTCCGCGAGGGCAAAATGGGCGAGTTTCAGTACGGCGAGGGCGAATATATGCACAACTGCGAAAAAGACTGGCACCGCCACTGCCACTCTGACCCGAACCATTGGCGCAACACGATGAGCGCTTTTTATTACTGCACTCATTCACTCGGTCCGCTTATTCACATTGCCGGCAGAAGGCCCGTTTCGGTAACGGGATTTGAGGCTCCGTTCAACAAAAAAATGCTCCGCATGGGAGCAAAGGCGGGCCCGTTCGGCGTTGAAATGGTTACGCTCGACAACGGCGCGATTATCAAGAGCCTGCACGGCGTGGGCCCCGTCAAATATTCGCTCTGGTTTTCAGCGCAGGGAGAAATGGGCGTTATGGAAAGCGGCAGAAATATCACAGGCGAAGGCGTTTCAAAGCTGTATGTTGACATTGACAGCGCGGAGGGTGCAGATGACTCTGCAATAAGGGAGCTCGATACATCGGATGAATACGATGAGATTGCGAAAGAATACGGGCACGACGGAGCGGATTTCTATATGCTCCACAACATCTGCGAGGCGCTCAAAGGAAACCCCGACGCCGAGGTTATTGAGTTATACGAGGCGCTCGATATGTTCCTGCCCGGCATGTTCGCTTATTTCAGCGTGCTCGAGGGCAACAAGCCTCTTGAAATACCCGATCTGCGCAACAAAGAGGAACGCGTGAAATACAGAAACGACACGCGATGCACCGACCCCGCGGTTGCCGGAGATATGCTCATACCCTCCTATTCAAAAGGCAACCCCGATATTCCCGATGAGGTTTACGAAAAGCTGAAAGCGAAGCTGGACGCGTTCTATAAAGAAAACCGATAAAACAACGCGGCCGTCAAAGGACGGCCGCGCTTTTTATGTTATTCAGTTACAGTCAGCTCCGTATATATCGGGAAATGGTCGCTTGAGTAAACTCCGTCATAGGTATCGGTGATAACCTTATAGCTTTTGACATCCATTCCCGTTTTGGAAATCATAAAGTAATCTATACAGCCCGTATCAAGAGCAGCACCCCAGTTCTGATAGGTACAGCCCACAGGCGGGTTTTCCGTCTGATATTTTGCGTCAAGGAAGTTTTCCGTAACACGGCTGTAGGTCACGGAATCCTCATAAGCGTTGAAATCGCCCATAATAACGGAGGGCAGCGAGCCGAAAGCTTTTATCTTTTCAAGCACGACACCGATACCGTTGATTCTAGCCTCTTCGCTCACGTGGTCGAGGTGGGTGTTGAACACAACAAACTGTTTGCCCGTTTCCTTGATTTCGAGTATCGTGTAGCTGCAAACTCTGTAGCACGCCGCGCCCCAGCCCTTGCTCATTGTTTCGGGCGTTTCACTCAGCCAGAATGTGCCCTTATCCACAAGATTATAGAGGTCGGTTCTGTAAAAAACGGGGCAGCCCTCGGAATTGGGCGTTTTATCTCTGTAAGTAATGACCGAGTCGTATTCAGGAAGAGAATAAGTAAGATAATTATATTGAGGCTTTGTAACCTCCTGGAAGCCGATAACACCGGGAGCCGCGTTCTTTATGCCCCGCATAATCAGATCCGCCCTGTAAAACCAGCTTCTTTTGCCTCTGTCAAGAGGATTGAAACAGCGCACATTGCAGCTCATCACCTTAACCTCATCCGCATTTTCCGACGAATACGGTATGGTAAGCTGAGCTCTGTTCTTTCTGTAATGAGGATAATAAAACATAATCACACACCCCCACGCGATGAGAAATGCGAGGAATAAAGCAAGCACCGCTATAAGCGCTTTTTTAATAATTTTAAGAGCTTTCAAGTTGATTCCCCCCGTGCGGTCATTCATTTTTACACATCACGATATTACCACAGTTTTTCAGTGATGTAAAGGGCGTGAAGTGTTATTTTGTTTGACTTTTACCGCTTTTATGGTAGAATAAAATTGTATTAATATTATTATTTTCCGGAGGCGCAAAATGGGAGAAAATATGAGAGATAAGCTCACGCTTGTGAAAGAGGAAATCAAAAAAGTAATATTCGGCAAGGACGAGGTTATAGACAGCGTGCTTGTCACCATCCTTGCCGGCGGTCACGTTCTGCTTGAGGATATACCGGGTGTAGGCAAAACCACGCTTGCTCTCGCTTTTTCAAAAACGCTTTCGCTCGGCTACCGCAGGATGCAGTTTACCCCCGACACCCTGCCCTCCGATGTTACCGGCTTTTCGGTTTATAACAAGGAGACGGGCGAATTCGAATACAGAGAAGGCGCGGTTATGGCAAACCTTTTCCTTGCGGACGAAATCAACCGCACCTCGCCGAAAACGCAGTCTGCCCTGCTCGAGGTTATGGAGGAGAGCAAGGTAACGGTTGACGGCGTTTCTCACCCCTTGCCCGAGCCGTTTTTTGTGATAGCTACACAAAATCCGCTCGGCTCCGTGGGCACACAGAAACTGCCCGAATCACAGCTTGACAGGTTTATGGTGCGCCTCACTATGGGATACCCCGACCCCGAAAGCGAATCAATAATGCTCAGGGCGGAGAACGCCGACACAATGTCGGATGTGAAAGCGGTTGTTACTCCGGACGAACTGAACGCCATGATAAAAACGGTGAATTCACTTTTTGCCGATGATAAGATATACGACTATATCGCAGTCGTATCACGTGCTTCACGCGAGAGCGAGTGGCTTAAAACGGGAATCAGCCCGAGGGGCTCAAAAGCCATCCTTCGCACGGCGAGGGCGCGCGCGTTTATGCAGGGCAGAGACTATGTTGTGCCCGAGGATGTGGCCGGTGTCATCCCGATGACATCATCCCACCGCATAACTCTCAGCGCAAAAGCAAAAGCCGCAGGGCGCTCGGAAAAAGAAGTGCTTGACGAAATAATCAGGAGCATAGAAATGCCCCGGTTCTGATTAATGATTTAACGGCGGAAGGAAGTGAGCCACCGTGCTGAAAAACCGGATAGGATACATCACGGCGGTTTTCTACGCCGTTGTGCTGTTTTTGTTTTATCACAATTTTTTCTTCTTTTATTTTCTGCTCACAGTGCTTGCCGTGCCTTTTGCAAGCCTGTTTGTCACACGCAGAGTATGGAGCAGGCTCAAGGTCAGCATTGAAACGGATTCCGTTGCCGTAACAGAGAGCAATGACGTTGTGGTCACCGTTATTACGGAAAATCCGACGCACTTTCCGCTGCCTTCCGTTACGCTGGATTTCACGGTATTTAACAGCTTTTACCCAAACGATGAGATACAGAGTATGAAACTGCCCGTAAGGCCCGGCAGAAACACATTCACCTGGTCGGTTTCATCCGTTTATGCAGGCAGAATGTGCATTGAGGGCAAGGAAGTCATCCTGCGGGATTATCTTGGAATTAAACTCTACAAAAAGGAGTGGGATGCCCGCGCGGCGGTCTCCGTTTTCCCCGTACTCAGCGAAGTGATTATGGACGTTGTTGAGGATACCTTCACCCCCGGCAGCGAGGAGGAGCTCAACAGCGAAAACAGCTCCGAGGATGTTACGCAGATAAAGCAGTTCCGCGAATATGTGCCGGGCGACAGAATCCAGCGCATCAACTGGAAAATCAGCTTAAAGCAGGATTCGCTTTTTGTGAAGGAATACGAAAGGGAGTTTAACCGCAGCCTGACTCTTCTGGCTGAGCTGCGAAGGGACAGCGATGACGCCGGATTCCTGGATGAAATTCTCACCGCGCTTTATTCCGCAGCGAGCAAGCTTGTGGATATGGATATATTTTTCAGCATAGGGTGGTACGACACGGCTTCATCGCAATATGTAAGCGAGCCGGTAGGCAACGAGGATTCGCTCGCGGATGCCTTTGAGCGGATGTACCTTGCCGACAGCTACACCGGATATCCCGCATTCGATAATTATCAGTCTTTTGAAAAGCCGGCCTCGTCCTCGGCAATCTATTTCACTTCGGCGGATTCGGAGCGGGCGAAGAGCTTTGAACCAATGGGTATTTATAAGGAGAAAGTGGCTCTGATATGTCTTTGAGCATAAGCGGATTCATAAAAAAGAGAAAAGAAAAAAAGCTCCGCACGCAGAGGGAAAGCATTGCGAGACAGACGGGCATTATGCTCTCTTCAAGTCTCTCTGCCGAAAAGCAGGGCTTCCCTTATCATAAGTATCTCATTAATGCGTTCACCGTTTTTGCTTCCACTTACGGCTCGTTTCTCTGCCTGATTAAAGGCTTTCATATTGATATTGACCCCGGTCCGCTTTTTCTGACATGCGTTGTCTGCTCGCTCATACTCTCATTCATGTATGTGCACAGAAGGCTGAAAATAGCCGTTTATCTTGTTTTTCTCGCGCTGATTCTCTATTTCGGCTTTACTCAGTTTAACCTCGTTAACGGCGGCGTCAGCGCAATCTGGAACAGTATCCTCAGATACACCGACCTTAATGACGACCTGCCGTTTCTGAGAGAGTTTGCAGTTTATTACGATGATGAGCACACGGCTATGTCATTTGCAATATGCGTGCTTGCCGCAGGTATAATGATACTGCAGAATATCAGCGTTTCGGAAAAAATGGACGCGAGAAGCTTCTTTGCGCTTTCGCTTATTTTCCTTCAGTTCAGCATGTATTTTGAATTCGGCTCATCAAAGGCGGGGCAGTTTCTTACCCTGCTCAGCTGGATGGTGGTTGCCGGCATAGCTTTTTCGGACGGCTACAACGGCCTTACCGGCAAAATATCGTCAAAAGCCTCTGTCAAAAAGCACCGCCACACCTATACGTTCGTCACGGATCCTGCAAACGTTTCACGCATTGCCGCAGTATGGGCGGTGTTTACAATAGCGGTTTCCGCGGTCACTTTCGCTGTTTTTCCCGATGAAAGATTTGAGGTGAATCTGCCCACAAACGCGGTAAAAGAATCAACCGAAAGAATAGTCAAAAACTTTATGTCATACGGCTTCAGTTCGCTCTTTTCGCCTGAGACGCGTGCGGACTCACCGGGCCAGCTTTCAAACGTTTCCGCCATATCTTTTGACGGCAGGCCGGATCTTGTGGCGGAGCTTGTTAACTACCGTGTGGACAGGGTTTATCTGCGAAACTACGCCGGCAGTTACTATGACACAAACACGATGAGCTGGAAAAATCCGCCGTCCGGCGCGGACACGGATTTCAGCACCGAATATAATTTCACCGCGCGGATGCTGAAAGATGACTATGAGGCGGATAAAGCGCTTGCGAAAAGCCGCCATAAAATGACTCTGCGCGCGGTTGACCCCACGGTCGCGTCGCTTCCTCTGTTTGTGCCGTATTATACCGAAATCACCGAGCCGGGCGCCGCTTTCAAATCTCCTGCGATAGTCAGCCCCGCGAATCCGGGCAGCGACGAGGAGCATATTTACGAGTTTTACACAATGGATAACGATTCGCCCGATTACTCCGCGAAAGAAAGCCCTAAGATGAGTGATGAACTTGCTTCGGTCCTCTCAAAGATAAAAGATGATGCTTACAAAACCTGTCTGAATGTGCCGGAAAAGAATGTTGAGGCGATGCATACATTCTGCGAAAAATATGATATACATGAGGGCGACGACGCAGAGACAGCAATAAGAAAAATAACAAACGCGTTCACACAGGATTATGAATACACTCTCAGACCCGGCAAAGTGCCGTTTGAGGAGGACTATGTCAATTTCTTCCTGCTGGCTAACAAGAAAGGCTACTGCGAGCATTTCGCGACAGCGGCGGCGCTTGTGCTAAGATACATCGGCATCCCGTCGAGATACGCCGAGGGTTATATGATTGACCGCCAGGATTTTCTTTCCGCCGAGAGTATCAAAGGCGAAAGCCGCGATGAATGGATTGAAACCCCTTATGTATCAAGCTTTGACGTGAGCAGATTATATATCCCCGATTCGAGCGGCCACGCCTGGGTCGAGGTGTTCACCGAAAGCGCCGGATGGGTGCCCGCCGAGGTCACAACCGCGATTTCAAGCGACGAAGGCGGAAACTCACTGCTCGCAAATCTGTTTTCAAGAACAGGCAACTCCGACAGCAGCGGAATGTCAGACGCAATGAACCGCTTTGCTCTTGCCCGCACGGGCGCAAGAATCGGTATGCTCCTGCTCATCTTCCTTTTCCTCGCTTTCTGTTATTATCTTTTCAGAATGGTATCCGCCGTAACAAGGAGGCACAGAGGTTTCAGAACAGGCGGCAACAAGTCAATTCTCAGCAGTATATACCGCCACACATATTCCGTATGGCAATATTACTCGGGGAGTGAAGATAAATATCTCACTTACAGCGAATTCGCAAGAGCGCTCACCGAAGACGGCTTTGAGACCGAAAACGGCCTTGCGGGCGATATCGAATGCGCCCTCTATTCGGGCAAAACCCCCGCGGACGATGAAACTGCCCGAATCGCGCAGAATCTTAAAAACATACGCAAGCAGATAGTTAAAAAACTCTCCCTCAAAGGAAAATTCGAATACTGCTTTGTGAAGTTTATGTGGTAAAAATCCGGTCTTATTAAGCTGCAAAGGAGGTGCGGTTATGTCAGGCTTTGATGATATGGGGCTCGGCGGGATGTTTGATTTTGACGGAGACGGCAAAACATCTTTCTTTGAGTATTCCATAGCGGACAATATGTTTCAGGAGACACGCCAAGACAAGAGTCCGGGCAGTTATTCAGGCGGCAGGAGCCGCTCTTCCTCCCCTGCTCCGGCAAAAATCGTTATTCCCGAAACGGTGGATAAAAAGCAGTATAACGCTCTCCTCGGTTACGTTAATATCAGCAAGCGCACAAGTGGAGTCGCTATGCTTTTCACGGCTTTTTTCGCTTTCATTCCGCTTCTGATACTCGGCATGGGGCTCTATTACAGAAGCTGTGAACTCATACAGTTTATTTTCGCCCTCGGCGGCGCGATTCTGTCATACCGCTTTTTCCTTTCGTTTTACAGGGAATACAGCACATATATCATAAATCTGAACGCGCTCGAAAAGGCGTATTCAAAAGGCAATCCCGAGCACAGCGCAAAAGAGCGCCGCATAATGAGCCGGAATAAAGCAAAGCTCATTTTCCTGCTTGTATTCATCGCGATCGCCGCAATCCTCACGGCTGTAATTGTTATATACAACGTGAATGAAGACAGGGAGTTTTACGAAGAATCGGGATTTAAAAAGAGACGGCAGCTGGTATTGATACCAACTGCCGTTTGTTTTTATACATCTTTGAATTCAATGACTTTATTCGTTTTGCCCGATTCAAATATCGCCTCAACCAGTCGCATGAGACGGCGCTGCTGGTCGTGGGTGACGATGATATCCTGCTCACCTCTGAGATAAGCGAAAACATTTTTGTAATACTCATACCAATCCGCCTTCTGCACCGGCAGAGGGTATCTTTTTATTGTATCATCGGTCCTCGGTGCCATGGTCTTGGTGATACCCGCGCCGGCCACGATGGGCACCGCCTCGCGGTTTTCCCAATCCGAAACCATTACGATTTCGCCGTCGCAATCCCAGTTATTTATAACGGCGGAGCCGTTTTCGCCGAGCATATACCAGAGCGGAAGCTCAATGAAATTGCTTGTTGTGACCTCAACATAAAATGAGAGACCGTCATCAAAAATAAGCGTGGTGCGGAAACCGTCATCGCATTTTTCGTTTGTGACGTTTGTGAGCTCGGCATAAACGGTTTTGAGCTTGCGGGGCAGAGTCATCATAAGCGCCTGATCAAGCAGATGTATTCCCCAGTCAAGCACCATGCCTCCGCCGTGCTCGGGCTGATTGCGCCAGTCACCCGGCACGCCTCTTGAGCCCTGCACTCTTGACTCAATGCGGAAAACACTGCCGAGAGTATTATCGTCAAGAATCTTTTTCATCGTGAGGTAGTCCTCGTCCCAGCGTCTGTTCTGGTGAACGGTGAAGAGCTTGCCGCAGCGCTTTGAAGCGGCAATCATTTCCTCAAGCTCGGCGCTGTTCATGGCAACGGGCTTTTCGCTGATAACGTTCTTGCCGGCCTCGAGCGCGGCAATAGCAATCTCCTTGTGATAGTCATTCGGAGTGGCGATAGTAACAAGGTCTATGCGCTCATCGGCAAGCAGTTCCTCGCGTGATGCGAAAGCGAAAATGCCGTTTTCACGCGCGACCTCTGCGCGGGCCGGGTCAATATCATAAATGCCTATAAGCTCCGCGTAATCGCTGAGCTCATTTTTAATTCTGTTAGTGTGCCAGCCGCCCATACCGCCGTAGCCGATAACAGCGCAGCCGAATTTTCCGTTTACCATAACAATCCCTTCTTCCGATGAAATGTATCAAAAGATTTGAGTATATTATATACCTTTTTCCGGAAAAATAAAGAGGAAAAACAAGATTTTTATGATTTTAAAACGATATGTCCCTATGCAAAAAAATCGCATGCGTAATAATGCAAAATAAGGGGAATTTTTCGGATTGTTCAGACGAGTTTTTTGAGTGTAAAACTATCAAATAAAGAGTCGGCGAAAGAGAGCTTTTCATTTTTGAAAATCAATCCGTCTGCCGAGGCCTGCGGACTGTGATATTTTACACGGTGGGAAGCGAGATTTGATATTTCAATCATATCTCCACCGCAGGGAGTAACAGCCTCAAAATTGCGGATTTCCAGATGCTCCGCGTTAGTTTCGGCTGTGATAAACGGCTCTGCCATAATCTGAGGTCTGCCGACACGGACATTTTCGATCAGCACGTTATTCAGATGACCGACACCGTTTCTGCAGATTTCATCACCGGGTTTAAAGAGTGGCACGCGGCAGTAACGCGCGGCGTCCATATTGACGGCTGTGCCGCGGCAATTGCCGGAAATATTCCTGATTGTGACGTTTTCAATCGGCGATTCAACGCTTAACAGGCGCACAAAGCAGTGGCACTCGTCGGCGTGGATGTTCTCAATGAGAATGTCGCTCTGCGGACCGTTTATCATATCAAAACTCTCCTGCCTTGTCAGGCAGTCATCGGCATTGAGCGCGATGAAATCGTCGCCCGGTGAACCGTTTACGCCGCGGAGATTGCGCATTGTAAAACGATGGCAGAATCCGGCGAGATGCACGCCGTCCTGATTGATGTGAACATCCTCCGACTCGAAAACGATATTATCGAGCGTCACATTTTCCGCTTCGCAGAAGCGAAGGTAATAACAGAGCGGGTTTTTGAGCTTCATATCCTTCAGTGATAAATTTCTCACTCCCCTGAAGCTGAACAGCGCGCCGCTTGTGGCAGAGGTGTCAAAAAGATTGTCACCTCTGCTGTTATTCATGCTGTTGCCGTCCCATATGCCGCCGCTGATACTGATATTTTCGGCTGTTCCGCCGGAAGAATCGTCGGTCACGAGGAAATCACGGCGCCCTTTCTGGGCACCGGGCGCCAGTTCTATATAAGCGTGTTCATCGGCGATAATTTCGGTGCCGCTTTCAAGAGTTAATGTGCCGCCGAGCACATAATGACCGTGCGGAATAAACAGCTTGCGCACGCCGCTGTGTATGAGCTTGTTAAGAGCCGCGGCGTCATCGTGCCGCCCGTCTCCGT
This sequence comes from Ruminococcaceae bacterium UBA1236, assembly GCA_002309055.1. Taxonomy (GTDB): domain Bacteria; phylum Bacillota; class Clostridia; order Oscillospirales; family Acutalibacteraceae; genus CAG-177. The sequence goes on along the minus strand of DBWO01000054.1, from coordinate 1,501 downwards.
AAACGCCGAACCTGAGAACATTTTTGTAATCCTTCACACCTTCACCTCCCGCGCAATCTGTCGATATTATAATACCGCGGCATACGCGGGTCAAGGGATTAAAAAGTGAAAATAAAAATTGATTGATTTTTCTTTTTTTATGTGATATACTACATTGGCGATTGAAGAACAGACCATTTAATTTTATAAATAACAGAATTTTTCGGGGTGTAAGAACCTGCCTTCGCAGAACCTTGTTACTCGCTTCGCTCGTAATATGCGCGGCGCTCCACCCCGTCCAAATCCTTATAACGGGGTGTAAGAACCCGAAGCCATTGCTTCGGAACCTTGTTACTCGCTTCGCTCGTAATATGCGCAGCGCTCCACCCCGTCAAAATCCTTATAACGGGGTGTAGCGCAGATGGTAGCGCGCNNGAGGCCGTGGGTTCAAATCCCGCCACTCCGACCACCAAATCCCTTGTGTATCAACGGTTTCCACGATTCACAAGGGATTATAATTTTGTCAAAAAATCGCAAAAATTGCTAAAATTTATCATTTATGCGGATAATTCCACGGATAATTTTTTTATTGGTTTTCAAGGGTTTTCAAAGCTAAGATTTTGATTTTTCAGATGCAAACGGATAAAAAACGGATAATTGGTCTGAAAACAAAAAAA
>DBWO01000054.1:386-751 GCA_002309055.1 Ruminococcaceae bacterium UBA1236 | reverse complement strand
GATTTATGAAATTATCGAATGTTTCTTTTCTTACAAGAACATTCTTTGTGCCGGGAATAACGGGAATGTTGTTCTCTTTGATGAGGTTGCGAACGCTCTGCTCCGACATGCAGAGCAGCTGGGACATTTGCTTTGTGGTATAAACTATGGGTTCAAGTTTATTATTGTCATTATCAACTTCTTTCTTTTTTCTGCTGAGATACCCGTTCTCTTCGCAGAATTTTCTGAGGTCCTTTGCCATTGAGTTGTCAGCCTCCTTTCTGCCGTTTACGGCCTTTATATTTTTCAGAGTGCCAGAGGGCAATCATTTTCGGTGTACTATAAACACCCTCTGAAGATTGCCCTCTGACTTATGCTGCTGCGAG
>DBWO01000054.1:0-200 GCA_002309055.1 Ruminococcaceae bacterium UBA1236 | reverse complement strand
CCGGAGATTGCTTCCTCAATCTTCATATCGGTCATTTCTCCCCAGAGGAAACCTTCATCCCTGCTGAGAGTAAACTCTATGGATTTACCTACGGGAGCAAGGTTTGATTTGGTATGGCACATTATTCTGCGCTCGTTATCGTTATTAATCTTTGCAACGGTAATAACGCTTCTTGCGGCGGCAAATACATCCGTAGAACC
>DBWO01000022.1:29121-61826 GCA_002309055.1 Ruminococcaceae bacterium UBA1236 | reverse complement strand
ATCGAGCGCGGCAGCCACGAAAAACTCATAGAGGAAAAAGGCACCTACTACCGCCTCTACACCGGCGCCTTCGAGCTGGATTGACACCGGGCAGTTTTTCGGTGCCGACAAATACCTCTTGTCTGGAGTGTTGATATGTTATCTTGCAAAAAAATTATAGTTTCTACTCTTACATTTATGATTTTGCTCGGAGTTTTGCTGCCGGGCTTTGAGACCGATGCCGCCGAGCACAACACAGGCGACATTATTGAATTCGGTTCATATCCGCAAAGCAAGGTTTATGATACGGCAATTACGGACAGCCTCAATTCTATGGCCGGCACCTGGTTGTCTTACTACTATTACAGCGGCACCGGAGACGACCTTGACGGAAACATGTACCCCTCGGATTATATGCGTTACTGTGACGTAATATATGATAATGTAAAGTACAGAGGGGTAACCTTCTCGCAGTACAGACCTCTCAGGACGGGTCTTTTGCCTGAAGCGGATCAATCCAACCAGGACGAAAACGGTTACTACACCAATACTGTTTATTGGTTCAGGTTTGATCCGGTTAAGTGGCGTGTGCTTGATCCATATAACGGCTTGCTTATGTCTGAGATGATTCTTGACGCACAGGCATTCAATAATTATGTTTATTATGCCGAAAGCATAGACATTACTTACGGTGACAGTTCACATTCTTTTTATTCAAATAACTATGAACGATGCAGCCTGAGAGAATGGCTCAACAATGATTTTTATAATACTGCATTTTCTGAAGCCCAGAAATCGGAAATACTCTCAACCGAGCTTTATAACGGCAGCGATGCTTCAACAAACGACAAAGTTTATCTGCTATCGTATTCAGATATGGTAAACTCCTCTTACGGTTTTTCTTCAAGCAGCCAATCCTCTGCAACCCGGCAGGCAAAAGGAACCGACTATGCGTTTTGCCAGGGCCTGTGGGCAGATCAGGACACAAACTGCTCTTATTGGAGAATCAGAACTCAAGGGCAAAAATCTTATTATACCTGTGACATCCGATATGACGGCTGCATTTATGACGATTATCGCACATTCAGTCCGAGCGGCGGTGTCCGCCCGGCAATCAGGCTGAACAGTATTGATGGTTTTGCGGCTCCTGCTTCGAGCTTTAACTCCAATGATTCAACCACCGGACGGGACGAATATTACGAAAATGACACCCCGTCTGTATCCGAAGCCCCGGCTCAGAAAAAATCTTTTCTGTCAATCGCTTCTACAATCATCGCCATTTTAATTGCCGTGCTCGTTTTGGCAATCGGCGTTGTTCTTTTGTTTAACAGAAAAAGCAAACCGGTTAACCCCGTAACCCGGGGCAGCACAGATTCTTATCAGGGAAACGTCGGTCCTTTATATAATCCCGGCGCGGGTCCCGTGATTAATTCTCCCGGCGGCAATTTCACAAACAATTCCTTTAACGGTGCAAATCTTTTTTGCCCGTATTGCGGAAAACAGCTTCCGCCCGATACGGTATTTTGTGAATACTGCGGCAAAAAAATAGATCAGTCCTGATTTTATATTGCAAGAACGGCAGCCGTCCTTATCGTACGGCTGCTTTTTTGAACTTATTTGATATCAAAACAGCCACCCTCCAGGGTGGCTGTTTCCGTGTCTTGTCAGAGCACATAGTGATAAATTGTGAAAAAGTGGACTATACTGCCGGCGAGCACAAAGATGTGAAACGGCAGGTGCATCGGCGGATGTTTAATGCCTATCCGGCAGAAAACTGCGCCGATTGAGTAGAGGGCAGAGCCGAAAACGAGCAGGAGAAACGCCGTTTTGTTTATGGAGCCGATAAGAGGCACAGCGCTCAGCAGCATTGCTCCTCCGCATACGAAATATGCCGCTATTACGGCGATTTTCATCTTCTCGTTATTGAAGAAGAACAGCTTGGTGATTACTCCGAACGCGGCGCACAGCCAGCCGGCGCTGAAAACAACTATACCGTGAACGGGGCTTAAGTTATAAAGTGTTATAAGCGCGCAGGGAGTTGCCGTGCCGGCGAGAAGTATCGGGATTGCCATATGGTCAAGCCGCCTTGCGAACGCTTTCGCCTTGCCGGGCAACAGCCCGTGATACAGGGCGGATATTGTGTAAACTAGGATAAACGCCATAGTGTAAATAAGAGCCGCCTCAGTCGCGGTAGCGTCTCCCTCGCGCAAAGTCTTTGACACGGCGAGCGCATGAGCGGCTATCCCGAACACAGCACCCGCGGCGTGTGAAACACAAAAAGAAATATCCCAGGGCCTTGAATAATTAATCAGGCCGACTTTGTTTCTCTCGCTCATGTTCTCCCCTCCTTCCGGCGTTACCTGTCAATTATATCACGTTGATAGGAAAAAACAACCATTATTTCCAATTGCAATTATCCTTTCTTTGTGATAGTATGAAATAGTATATGAAAATATTAATGATTCTCTAAAAAGGAGCAGACTTATGGACAGAGAACTGAAATACTGGGAAAATCCTTATATCATAAAGGTTAACAAGGAGGACGGCCATAACACTGCCTTCCCGCACAAAACCGTAAAAGACGCCGTAAGCGGCGCACCCGCGCCCGATTATCTGTCTCTCAACGGCTCGTGGAGATTTTTCTGGCAGCAGGGAGTTGACAGTCTGCCCGACGGCTTTTCCGCCCCGGATTATGACGACTCCGGCTGGGACAGCATTCAGGTGCCCTCGGTGTGGCAGCTCAAGGGCTACGGCAAGCCCATATATCTGTGCGCTTTCCTGCCCGACGCCCTCTCAACGGCAAAGAGCGAGATCCCGAAAATTGACCACGCCAAAAATGAGGTAGGCATTTACCGCCGCAGATTCACCCTGCCCGAAAGCTTTGAGGGCAAGCGTATTTTCATCAACTTCGGCGCCGTCAAGGCGGGCTTCTTCCTCTATATAAACGGCAGAAACGTCGGCTATTCACAGGGCTCTATGACTCCCGCTGAGTTTGACGTGACGGACTTTGTGGTGCCCGGTGAAAACCAGGTGACAGCAGAGGTTTACCGCTATACGGACGGCACATATCTTGAGGACCAGGATATGTGGTTCCTCAGCGGAATATACAGGGATGTTTACCTCTACGCGGAGGAGAACATCTGTGTGCGCGATTTCTTTGCGGACACCTCTCTCACCGACGATTACAGGGACGGCACGCTGAAGCTCGGATTGACTGTCAGAAACTACGGCGAAGCGGAAAAATGCTCGCTCGAAATCGCGATAATAGACGGCGGCAAGCCCAAAAAGGTCGCCGCGGACACCTTCACAGCCGAAAACGGCAAAACCGTGCTTTCATATAAATATACGGAGGAAAACGCGAGGCAGTGGAGCGCGGAGAAACCGGAGCTCTATCAGCTTGTGATTGTGCTCAAGAAGGGCAAAACCATCCTCTCCGTGAAGGCGATAAAAATCGGCTTCCGCAAAACGGAAATCAAGGGCAATGTGCTTTACATAAACGGTCAGAAGGTCATCATCAAAGGCGTTAACCGCCACGATTTTGATCCCGACAACGGCTGGGCAATACCCGAGGAAAGATATTATGAGGACCTTTACCTCATGAAGCAGGCAAACATAAACGCCATACGCACAAGCCACTATCCCAACAAGGAAAAGCTCTATGAGATGTGCGACGAGCTCGGCTTCTATGTTATGGATGAGGCGGATGTTGAGAGCCACGGCGTGCGCCGCAAAAACTGCCCCGGCGACAATCCCGATTTCACCGAGGCCGTGTGCGACAGGGCGCGCAGAATGGTGCTTCGCGACAGAAGCCACGCCTGCATCTGCTTCTGGTCACTCGGCAACGAAGCGGGCGACGGCAGCAATTTCGCGCGTGAAAAAGAAGCAATCCTCGAGCTTGACTCATCAAGACCTATTCACTATGAGGGCGACTTTGATTTCACCAAATCCGATTTCATCTCAAGAATGTATCCCGTTGAGAGCATCGTTGACAAACTGAGAAATCAGGAGGCAATCAAGACCTCTCTCTATGATAACGTGGCAAACACTCTCGCGGCGGACAACAAGCCCGTGCCCGCGGAGGTTTACTCAGACCATCCCGTTATTTACTGCGAATATGCCCATGCGATGGAAAACAGCCTCGGCAACTTCAAGGAATATGTGGATGATTTTGAAAACTATGACCACATGTGCGGCGGCTTCATCTGGGACTATGTGGACCAGGCCATCAGAAAATATGAAGACGGGCAGGAAAAATGGCTATACGGCGGCGACTTCGGCGAAGGCAACAGCAGCTACTATTTCTGCGCAAACGGTATAATCACAGCCGACAGGCAGCCGCAGCCCTCATTCTTTGAGGTCAAAAAGGTTTACTCTAACCTCGAGGCGTGCGATTGCGATGCCGCGGCAGGCAAAATCACCGTTAAAAACAAGAATTTCTTCATTGATTCATCCTACGCATATATCGACTGGGCTCTCACATTAAGCGGCAAAACCGTTGAGAGCGGCAGGCTTGAAGATACCGTTATCCCGCCCGCAAGCGAGATGCTTGTGTCCCTGCCTTATGACGCTTCGGCATATCCCGAAGGCGAGCTTCTGCTCAATGTTTCGTTTGTTCAGAAAGAGAGCAAGCCCTGGGCGGAAGCGGGCTACGAAATCTCCTGCAGCCAGATTGTCATAAGGGAGCAGGCGGCGGCCGCGAGAAGGCCCGCTTCGGGCGAACTCAAATTCCTGCAGAAGGGCAAGGGCGTCAACATCAAGGGCGACGGCTTCACCGCGGAAATCAGAAACGGCTCTCTCACCTCGCTCGTTTACGGCGGCAGAGAAGTGCTTGCCGGCGGAATGAAGCCCGATTTCTTCCGCGCGCTCACGGATAACGACATCGGCTACCTCAACTTTGTGCCGATGCTTTCCGGCATACATCCCCTCTATCAGTGGAAGCGCTCCACCGCGCAGACCTACGCGCGCTCCGTGAAAGCGGTTTCAACTCCCGCAGGCGTTGAAGTCAGCGTAAAATGGGTTTCGCCCTTCACCTCCGGCGTCGGCACAACCTATCTGTTTGCGCCCGACGGCAGTGTAAGCGTGAAGCACACGGCGCAGGGCCTGTTCATCCCGATGCTTAAGGTGGGCGTGCGCCTCGCGCTTGAACCGGCGCTTGAAAATATCACCTGGTACGGCAGAGGCCCGCAGGAAAACTATATCGACAGAAAAACCGGCGCGAAAATCGGCGTTTACACAAAAACGGTTGATGAGCTCGAGCACCGCTATATGAGGCCGCAGGAAAACGGCCACCGCTGTGATGTGAGATACCTCAAGGCTCTCGACGAAAACGGTGAGGGCATTGTAATTGACGCGCTCGATATCCCCTTCGGCTTCAACGCTATGTGGTACACCCCCGAGGCGCTCGACAAAGCGAAGCATCTGTATGAACTGCGCAAGGATAATTTTATCACCCTCTCTCTTGACGCCGCAATGAGAGGCGTCGGCGGCGATATGCCCGGCTGCGCCTATCTGCACGACCCGTATAAACTCAAGGCGGGCAGCAGCTGCTCATTTGAATTCAGAATTTCAAGGGCTGGTAAAGATGACTAAAACCAATGTTATGCGTCTGCTCGAAACAGCGGGGATTGAATACGAGACGCTGACTTATGAGGTTGACGAAAGCGACCTCTCGGGCGCCACGATTGCCCGCAAAACCGGCAAGGATAAGGACACCGTATTCAAAACCCTTGTTTTCATCGGCGAGAAAAACGGCTGCGGCGTATGCTGCATTCCCGTTTGCGAGGAACTTGACCTGAAGAAAACGGCAAAAGCGTTTTCCGAGAAGAAGGTTGAGATGCTCCACGTGAAGGACCTGCTGAAAGTGACAGGATATATCCGCGGAGGGTGCTCCCCCGTCGGGATGAAAAAGCAGTTTCCGACCGTAATTGACGAAACCGCCCTGCTTTTTGATAAAATCTTCCTCTCCGGCGGACAGCGCGGGCTGATGCTCGGCGTTGACCCGCAGAAGCTTGCCGGATATATCGGCGCAAAATTTGAAGATGTGACAATATAAAATAAACCCACGGTACTTTCCGATACCGTGGGTTTTTATTATCTGTATTCTTTATACGTCCAGATCAAGCGTTGTGAGCACTGTCCAGCCGGGATAGGCCGCGCGCAGCTCGTTTGTGATTTCGGTGAAAACGGCGTTTCTGTCGTCAAGCTCAAAATCAAGGATAATATCCACGCTCACTGTCTTTTTCTCGCTGTCGGCATAATAGCCGTGCACCTGAAGCACTCCCTCATGATGCTCGATTATGCTGTAAATGTTTTCACGCATTTCGTCCGTGCCGCCGGAGGTATAAATACCGATACCGGCGAGGATGATGCCGTGACCGGCGTATACCTTTTCGGCAATGCGCCTCTCCATACGGTCAATTTCGGTTGCCGACATCGTGTCGGGAATTTCAACGTGAACCGAGCCGATATAATTTTCGGGCCCGTAACTGTGCAGAATCAGGTCGTACGCGCCGAGAACACATTCGTCTGCGCAGATTGTTTCGCGCACCGCGTGCGCAAGGTCCCTGTCCATTCTCTTGCCGAGCACTTCGTCCGCCGCTTCAAGCAACAGCTGAATGCCGCTCTTTATAATAAAGGCGGATATAATGAGGCCGACATACGCCTCAAGGTTAATATGGAAAATAACAAAAATCAGCGCGGAGGCAAGCACCGATGCCGAGAGAATCGCATCAAATTTCGCATCCTCGCCCGAAGCAATCAGAGCGCCGGAGTTGACCTTTTTGCCCGCGGATTTGAAATAAATACCGAGCAGGATTTTCACAACAACGGCCGCGCCGATGATTATCAGCGAAACTGCCGAGTAATCTGCCTCAACGGGGGTGATTATCTTTTTGACCGATTCCACAGCGGCGGTAATACCGGCATAAAGGATGATTGCCGCAATAACCATCGTGCTCAGGTATTCAATTCTGCCGTGACCGAGCGGATGCTTCTTATCGGGCTTTCTGCCCGCAAGCTTCGCTCCGATAATTGTGATAACGGATGAGAGCGCGTCGGTCAGGTTGTTAACGGCATCAAGCACCACAGTGAAGGACTTTGAAATAAGACCCACCGCAATTTTGAACGCTCCGAGCAGCAGATTTGCGGCAATGCCGACCGCGCTCGTGCGGATTATAACCTTTTTTCTGTTTTCCACTATTGATTCGCCTTCTGTCTTGCTTTGAAAATTTCTCTGCCCGCTTTGCCGGATATGTGCTCCGGCAAGATTTCCACGCAACAGAGTTTGCCCCTCGCGATATAATCCTCGGTTTCTTTTTCGCACTCCGCGCGGTAACCGGCAGCAAATTTTCTGCCGATTTCAAGGGCAACGCGCCTTAATTCGTCATCGTCCTCAATAATTCGCGCCCTGCCGAAAACAATCACGCTGATATATGCGGTTGTCTGCTTTTCGGGCACAACGTCATCCTTGGCGATAACGCAGAAAGACACTCTGCTGTCCGCCCGGATGGCGTCAATCTTATGCCCCTGTGTCGCGCAGTGAAAAAATATTCTGCCGCCCGAGTAAATGTGATTTACCGGCACGGTGTACGGGTAGCCGCCGTCTCCCGTGACAGCGAGAATTCCCGTCGGCTGAGAGGCGAGAATTTCTTCACATTCCTCCCGTGAAAGCGCCTGGCCGGACCTGCGCAGAGGCCTGAATTTTTCTTTGTTTTCCATATTATTCCTTATTTATCAAATACTTCGGATACTTTTGCGAGCAGTTCGGTTATCGGAAGGTGCTGGGGGCAAACGCTCTCACATCCGCCGCAGCCGATGCAGTCGCCCGCTTTGCCGTGGCCGTCGTTTGTGATGACGGCGCCGTAATAGTATTTTGTGTTCCAGTTATGAAATGTTTCGTAGGAGTTGAGCGCTGCGAACATATCCGGAATACGGATATCCATCGGGCACTGATTCTGCTCCACGCAGTATTTACAGGAGGTGCAGGGGATAATGTTTATGCTGCCCAGAATGCGGCGAACTTCGTTGACCGCCCTCTCCTCCTCAAACGAGAGAGGTTTGTAATCGCTCATTGTGGCGATATTGTCAAGCATCTGCTCGAGGTTGCTCATGCCGGAAATCACCATCGCCATCTGCGGGAATCCCGCCGCAAAACGCATGGCGTAGCTCGCGTTGCTGCCGCCGCCGAGCGAGCGGAAAACGGAGCTTGCCTCATCCGGCAGATTTACAAGGCTGCCGCCCTTGACGGGCTCCATAACGATAACGGGCTTTTGGTGCTTTTCGCAAACCTCATATACCTTGCGGCTTTCAACAGAGGCGTCCTCAAAATCGGCATAATTGAACTGAATCTGTACAACCTCCGCTTCGGGATGCTCGGTGAGAATCATATCGAGCACCTCGGCCTTGTCGTGAAACGAGAGACCCACGTGCCTGATAAGACCCTCCTCTTTGAGCTTCACCGCGGTTTCGTACGCCTTGTATTTCTTATATTTGCCGTAGTTTCCGCTGTCCTGCGCGTGCATGAGATAAAAATCAAAATAATCTACGCCGCAAAGCTCAAGCTGTTTTTCGAGAAACGGGCGGATATCCTCCTGCGAGTTAAAATACGAATCGGACAGCTTGTTTGTCAGCAGAAATCTGTCGCGCGGATATCTTTTTGAAAGGCAATCGCGAATAGCTGTTTCGCTCTTTCCGCCGATGTAGCCGTGCGCGGTGTCAAAATAGTTGAAACCCGCGTCGATGAAAGAGTCAATCATTTTGTTGAATTCATCGTAATCGACCTGCTCATCCTTCATCGGAAGGCGCATACAGCCGAAGCCGAAATTGCCGCTCATCTCGGGGAAAAACTTATTCTCTTTCATCCCTTTTCCTCTCCCTTACTGAATTCACAGGCAAGCGCCGCGAAAGCGCCTGCCTGAGAGCAAAAGCAAAAATCAATAATTGTCTGCCGAAATCTCAAAGAAGCTCTGCGGATGGTCGCAAACGGGGCATACCTCGGGTGCGGCGGTGCCGACAACAATGTGACCGCAGTTGCGGCACTCCCATACCTTAACTTCGCTTTTCTTGAAAACTTCCTGCATCTCGATATTCTTGAGAAGGGCGCGGTATCTTTCCTCGTGATGCTTCTCAATCGCGCCTACCGCACGGAACTTGGCGGCAAGCTCGGGGAAACCTTCCTGCTCCGCTGTTACGGCAAAGCCCTCATACATATCGGTCCACTCATAGTTTTCGCCGTCTGCCGCGGCGGCAAGGTTTTCGGGCGTTGAGCCGATGCCTTCAAGCTCCTTGAACCACATCTTGGCGTGCTCTTTTTCGTTATCCGCCGTCTTGAGGAAAAGGGCGCATATCTGCTCAAAGCCGTCTTTCTTTGCCTTGGAGGCAAAATATGTGTATTTGTTTCTCGCCTGAGACTCGCCCGCGAAAGCCGCCTCAAGGTTTTTCTCTGTCTGTGTGCCTGCGTATTTGTTTGCCATAATTATTTCTCCTTTTTTTATATTATCCCTTTAGGGTTATTATAATTCTGTCTATCTTAATTAGAGTAGGGATTTTACTATCTGCTCCCACTGTGAATAGTCCCTTGAGCCGACATACGGTTCGGAGGTGAGGGGGTAGCCTTCACCGTCAAGGAAAACCGTTGTGGGCACATATCCGGTATGGAATCTGTCAAAACCGGAGGTTTTGTTGAGGATGGGATAGGTAAGCCCCTTCTGGCGGACAATGGATTTTGCGTCATCCGGATTGTCAGCGAAAACGCCGAGAAGAACAAAGCCCTTGTCCTTATAATTCGTGTAGAGCCTCTGAAGGTCGCTGAGCTCTCCCACGCAGGGGCCGCACCAGGGCTCCCACATATTGATCATAATCAGCTTAGCGTTTGCAAAATCGGCGGATGAAACAGCTTTGCCGTTAATATCCGTTGCGCTGAATGTGAATTTCTCTCCGTATCTAGTTCTTACCGGTGCCGATGTATTCACGTTTGACGTGGTTTCTGTTTCCGGCTGAATATCGGTTTCGGTTATTGCCCCGGTCTCCGTTTCCGTGATTTCTTCGGAAATCGGCTCGGTGTGGCTTTCTGTTTCCGAAACGCTTTCTTCTTCGGTAAGGGTTTTTAACCCGTTATTCTGCCCCGCGTCTTTTTCGCAGGCGCAGAATCCCATAACAAGCGCCGCAATCAGTAATAAAATCAATGCTTTTTTCATAGCTTTTTCCTGTTTTTTTCGTTATATTATCAGCCCATTATATTCTCCCGCGTGCGTTTCTGCAGAGTTGAGGATGAGAGCTGGGTTATGTAGATTTTCCTCTCACCGTTTTTTTCGCACACAACAAAGGATTTGGGCAGGTCGTTGCACACATTTTCAACTATGCCGGCTTTTTCCGCCGCGGCAAGCGACTCGCGCGTATTTTTTTCAACGGTGGTTGTGTCAAGGTCGAAAATGCCGATGATTTCGTCATAAGTCACCGTTTTGTCAAGGCCGAGATGCAGATACATTAAGCAAACATACCTCCGAGAAGGTCCGATTCAATATAGTCAACGCCGAGTGATTTGAGATAATTCAGGGTGAAAAGCTCATTTGCCGTATATGCGGCAACCTCGAGCCCTCTTGAGTGGAAGGCCTCAACCATTTCCTCGTCAACAACGGTGTAATCCGCGTCAATCGAGAAGCCGTACTCGAAGCACTTGACATAGCTCTTGTCCGTTTCGTCATAGGTGAGCATAATGCGAAGGTCGGGGAACTGCTCGTGTGCCTTGACAAGATTATCAAACTCGAAGGACTGCAGGATGCACTTTTCAAGCGTGTAAACCTCGCCCGCCATAGTGAATATTTCGTTTATCTGTCTGTCATCAAAATCGCCTTTAAGCTCGATGAAGCAGATAAGATTATTGTCTCTCATTATCTCGAGATACTCTTTGAATGTGCACAGGTAAACATCCGAGAAATTTTTCCTGTTTTTAAGCGGCTGTGAGGTTAAGGTTTCATAAGTGTTGTCTGCAATTTCAAGCTCCGTGCCGTCTTTAAGCACAACACTGCTGTTGTGGTTTGTGACATAAACTCCGTCACTTGTCACTCTGACGTCCGTTTCGGCGCCGCTGAAGCCGTTTTTCGCCGCCATCTCAAACGCCATTGCGGTGTTTTCGGGGTAGAGGGCGCTGTGGCCTCTGTGCGCTATCATATTTACATGTGTAGCTGATGAAAACACGGTGAATATTGACATAAACATCGCCGCTATCATTTTGAATACAAGTGCTGCAGTCATATATCTTTACCTCCGGATTATAATTCGCTTACCGCGCCGTCTTTAACCTCGAAAACCTTGCCTTTCCCTTTTCTCATAAGGGTTGAAGGATCGCAGCATGTGATGAAAACCTGCCTGCTGTCAAGGAAGTTCAGAATGAAGGTCTGCCTGCCCTCATCGAGCTCGCTCATAACGTCGTCGAGCAGAACGGCGGGGCACTCGCCCGTTATTTTTTCAATTATGGATGCCTCGCTCAGTTTCATAGCGAGGGCGCAGGAGCGCTGTTGCCCCTGTGAGGCGTAAAGCCGCGCGTCTCTGCCGTCGAGTGTGAGCGCAAGGTCGTGCGTATGTGGTCCCGCCCCGGTGTACGCCCTTTTTATGTCGCTCTCAAATGATTTTTCGAGCTCTTTGCGAAGGCGCTCTTTTATTTCTTCCACGCTTATATTCTCTTTTGAGAAACTGTAGTAAAAATCAAATTTTTCCCTGTCCGCGCTTATTCCGGAATAAATCTCTTTTGATGATTCCGCGAGTTTTTCAACATAGTCAAGGCGGTATTTTATTATGTTTGAGCCGAGATTTATGAGCTCCTCATCCCACGGGGCGAAATAATCCGCCATCTGCAGGCTTTTTTCGCCGAATTTTCGGAGCAGCACATTTCTCTGGTCAACAACTCTGAGATATCTGCTGATATTCAGAGCGTAATTCGGCTTTATAAGACTCAAAGCTATATCAAGCAGCTTGCGCCTTTCGGACGGGCCGTCTCTTACAATGCCTAAAGTTGACGGCGAAAAAACCACCGCGTAAAACGAGCCCATAATTGCTCTCGGGCTCTCCTCTTTCACTCCGTTTAAAGTGAGCTCTTTTTTGTTTCCGATTGTGAGAGACGCGGTTTGCTCTCTGCCGCAGGAGTAAAACGAGGTCTCGATTTTCGCCTCTTCACTCCCCTGCCTTATCAGCTGGACATTTTTGCGGGCCCTGAATGAGTAAAAACCCGTCATCATCCATATGCTTTCGATAAGGTTTGTTTTTCCCTGCCCGTTTTCGCCGTATATTATATTCATTTCGGGGTCGGGGATGATATTTGCCTTTTCGATATTTCTGAAATTAAAAGAGGAATGGCTGAGTATTTTCATATAATCTGCCCTTCCTCTCTCAAATATTTTTAATCCGCAATGTAGATTTTTCTTTCAAACTCCACGCGGTCGCCTTTTCTGATTTTTCTGCCTCTTTGCAGGCAGGTTTCGCCGTTGACTTTAACCTCGCCGCCCTGGATAACAAGCTTCGCGTGGCCGCCTGTCTGCACGGCGTCATTCATTTTGAGAAAAGCGTCAAGCCGGATAAAATCTGTGGTTATAGCTTTGTGAAACTCCGGTTTTTCCGCTACTCTTACCTTAATTTTCATTTTTGAGCCTCACGGGAAGAATCAGGAAAATAAATTCTTCGCCTTCAACCGGCACAACGAGTATCGGCGCGACGGGGCTGTTGAGGATGATTTTGACCTCATCGGTGTCACACACTCTCAGAGCGTCTATCATATACTTGTTATTAAAGCCGATTGTGATTTCTTCGCCCGTAATCTCTGCGGCAATCTTATCGTTTGAAGCGCCTATTGAAGCGTTTGACGACATAATTATGCTGTTATCGGCAAATATGCACTTGATGGGGCTCTTGATTCTGTCTGTGATGATGAGCGAGGTTCTGTCAATACTGTCAAGAAATTCGTTTGTGTTTACCTTGACAACTGTTTTCGCCGCGGAAGGAATCGCTCCCTTATAATTGAGAAATTCGCCGTCAAGAAGGCGGGATATAATGTAATACGCTCCGATTGAGAAGGTGATGTGTCTCTTGCCTACGGAAATATTTACCTTATCCTCGTCCTCATCGGTTAAAAGCTTTATAACTTCGGACAGAGTTTTAGCGGGTACAACAAAAGTAAGCTCCTCGCCGGTATAGGCGATATTCTCGTTTCTTATGGCGAGACGCACGCCGTCAACCGCTACAAGGCGGATGTGGCCGGGCTCTATCTCAAATTTCACACCGGTGTGAACAATTTTGCTGTCCTTAACCGCTGCGGAAAAGATTGTTTTTCTTATCATATCCTTGAGCACCTTATGGCTCAGCTCAACATCATAGCCGCCGCTGATTGAGGGGAGCTCCGGATAATCGTCAGCGTTCATTCCTATAATTGTTGTTTTGAATTCGCCGCTTTCGATTGTGGCTATCTGCCTGACGTCTGTTTCTATTCTTACACTGTCATTCGGAAGCTTTCTGAGAGTTTCACTGAGCATACGGGCATTGATGACAATTTTGCCGTCCTCCTGAGATGAGCAGGGTATTTCGGTGATAATGCCCATTTCAAGATCATAACCCGTTAAGGTGAGCTTGCCGTTTTCAGCCGAAAGCAGTATACCCTCAACCGAAGGTAAAGCGGTTTTTGTTGATGCCGCTCTCTGGACTATCTGGCAGGCTTCCGATAAATCAAATGTGTTGCAGGTGAACTTCATAATATCTCCTCCAAATGATAACTTCTTTAATAAAGGAATAATGCGGGTACCGCGCTGATTATGAATGTTATACTATCATAATTCAGTAGTAATAGTAGGGTGCGTGAAAATGTTGTATAACTTTTGAATGTGTTGAAATATATGGAAAAACGGCGATGAGTTTTTAACTTTTGAAGCGTGAGTAAAAAGTTAAAAGAGTGAATACATCGGAGCCGTGTGAAAACCGTGAATGGGTGTGAAAAGAAAGTGAGTGAATTGTTGAAAACAGATGATAAAAAATCAGATGTCTTTTCTGCCTTCCATAGCTCTTATCAGAGTAAATTCATCGGCATATTCAAGGTCCGCGCCTACGGGCACGCCGTAAGCGAGGCGGCTTACTTTAACGCCGAGCGGCTTGATGAGCTTTGAGATGTACATGGCAGTTGCTTCGCCCTCAACTGTGGGATTTGTTGCCATTATGACCTCTGTTACCTCGTCGCCGGAGAGGCGCGAGATGAGCTCTTTTATGCAGATGTCCTCGGGGTTTACGTCATTCATCGGCGAAATTACGCCGTGCAACACGTGATAAAGGCCCGAGTATTCGTGTGTGCGCTCAAAGGCCATAACATCGCGCGGATCCTCAACTACGCAGATTGTGCTTCTGTTGCGCTCTTTTGACCTGCAGATGGGGCACACGTCGTCATCCGAAAAGTTACAGCAGACAATGCACTTTTTGACATTATTTCTCGCGTTGTCAATTGCCTCTTTGAATGATGTCACTTCGTCATCGCTCATTGACATAAAGTGAAAGGCGAGCCGCTGTGCGCTTTTTCTGCCGATTGAAGGCAGGGAGGCGAGCTTGTCAATAAGCGTTTCGAGTGAGGGGGCAAAACCGGGCATTACAGCAGACCCGGGATGGAAAGGCCGCCTTTTGCCTCTTCCATACCTTTTTCCATTGCCTCATTCGCCTTGCGGATGCTTTCGTTGAACGCGGAAATGATGAGGTCCTCAAGCATTTCAATATCTTCGGGGTCAACTATTTCGGGTTTAAGGTTCACTGCGGTCACCTGATGAGCGCCGGTAACGGTCACCTCAACTGCTCCGCCGCCTGTGGATGAAGTGAATTCGGTTTCTTCAACCTCTTTCTGAATTCTCTCCATATTTTCCTGCATTTCCTGGATTTTTTTCATCATGTTGGCCTGGCCGCCCTGGCCTGCGCCCGAAATTCTTGCTTTCATAATTATATCTCCTCGTCAGTTATTGAAATCGTTTATTTTTGAAATAAGGCCGCTGAGCGGACTGTCATCTTTTTTCTGCTGCGTTTTTTCTTCGGCGCCTGTGACGGAGACCGCCGCCTTCATCTCTCTGCCCGTTATATCGATTATGGAATTCTTAAGGGCGGGAGCGTAGTTGTTGCTGATTATATAATCTTTGAGACCCGCGTTTGAGGTCTGAATGATAATCTTGCCGTTTTTGATTAAAGCCGAGGTTTCGGCGAGCATTGCGTAAAGGGCCATATCATAGTTACGCAGGTTTTCTTTTATCTCGGGCCACAGTCCGAAAGGACCTTCGGGATAATCGCCGTCCTTATTGACGGGTGCAGCTGCCGGAGGAGGCGCTGTTTCCGCCTGCCCGGGAGCGGGAGCTTCCTCTTTTGCGGGAGCTTCTTCCCACGGAGGAGTGTCATCCTCTTCGGGCGCGGTCGCGGGTATCGGAGCGGGTGCCGGCGCCGGTTCTTTTTTGGGCATTGCGGGCACTACGGGCTCGGGTGAATTATCCGCGGGCGCCGCTGTTTTCTGAGGCAGGGCGCTGTCTTTGACTCCGCACATTTTTATGAGAGCCGATTCAAGCAGGATTCTCTTGTTTGATGCCTCTTTTACGGAGTTGTTGAATTTTGAGAGAATGTCGATGCACTCAAGAATCTTTGCCATTGACATTTCCTGAGCGCGCTGTCTGTAGTTTGCAAGCTCCTCTTCGGAGCAGATTATGAGATCCGCGCAGTTTGATACCGATTTCGCGACCATTATGTTTCTGAAATGATCAAGCAGTCTCATCGATAAAACGGAAACATCGCAGTAATTTGCGTAAAGCTCTGAAACGAGAAGCAGGGCCGATTTGAAATCGGAGCGCGCGATAAACGATGAAAACTTAAAGAGGTCTTCCGCGCTTGTGACGCCTGCCGCGGATGAAACAACATCCGCCGTGATGTCATCCGAAATGGCGAGGCAGCGGTCGAGGATTGATATGGCGTCTCTCATGCCGCCGTCGGCGATATTCGCGATAAGGTTTGCCGCGTCGTCCGTTAAAGTGATGTTTTCTCTCTCGCATATAACTTTGAGACGCTTTATAATATCAGCTGATGAAATGCGCCTGAAATCAAAGCGCTGACATCTTGAAAGTATGGTCGGAAGCACCTTGTGCACGTCCGTTGTGGCTAAGATGAAAATAACGTGCGCGGGAGGCTCCTCAAGGGTTTTGAGCAGGGCGTTGAATGCCTGTAAGGTGAGCATGTGCACCTCGTCAACGATATAGACTCTGTATTTCGCGACTGTGGGAGAATAGATGACCTCGTCGCGAAGGGACCTTATTTCCTCAACGCCGTTGTTGCTCGCGGCGTCCATTTCAACAACATCCGTAAGTGAGCCGTTATCTATGCCGCGGCAGATTTCGCACTCGTTGCAGGGATTGCCGTCAACGGGATGAAGGCAGTTGACCGCTTTGGCGAGAATCTTGGCGCAGGAGGTTTTGCCCGTGCCCCTTGAGCCGGTGAAAAGATAGGCGTGAGAAATTCTGCCCGTGGCGACCTCCGACTTGAGGGTTTTGGTTATATGCGGCTGCCCGTAAACTTCATCGAAATTTTCGGGTCTCCATTTTCTGTAAAGCGCCAGATACAAATTCTCACTTCCTTTCTGAAAAAGCTTTTCCTCGGTCACATGGCGGGCAGGCAAACTGTGGCGCACACGACTGTCCGCTTAATGCTGCTCGGTCTCCCGCCTGACATGGTTCACAGTGTCCTGTCGCACAGGACCCACACGCCACATGACCAAGGAAAAGCTCCTAATTATTATATATTATAATTTTCACAATATCAAGCATTATTTTACAAAATAATTCATTTTGATAAATCCTTGATAAACGTTTTGATTTCTTCCGCCTTTGCGGAGAGTGAGCCCATAATCATTTCGGGCTTGCCCCCTCCCCTGCCGTTTAATGCGGAGTTAAGGATTCTGCCCGTTTCTCTCACGTCTTCTGAGCGTGAGGCGGCGGCGTATTTGTAGCCGTTTTCGTCGCTGCCCGAAAAAGCGAAAGCTGTTTTAACCCTGTCGGCGCCCGCGTCCGCAAGAAGGCGCGCGAAATCCGCGGAGCCCTTGCTGTCAAAGACATAAGGAGTTTCGGGCGTGAATTCGGCCGCTCTTAAAGCGACGGTTTCTTTGACCGCTTCATTCAGCTCAATTCTTAAATCATTCTGCTTCTCTTTCAGCTTTTCCACCGCTTCGGCCACCTCACCGTATTTAGCGCAGAGAGAGGCCGATATTTCCAAAACAGAATTATTCTTTTCCGTATAGTCTTCAAGGGCATACTTGCCGATTCTCAGCGTGATCCTCACGCCGCCCTTGTAGTTTTCGCTTGTGATAACCTTCACCATACCGGTTTCGCCCGTAAAGGCGACGTGTGTGCCGCAGCAGGCGCAAAGGTCCGCGCCCTCGATTTTTATAAGGCGAAGCTGTCCCTCAATCTCTTTCTTGCTTCTGTAATCGTAGGATGAAACTTCGCTCTCATCGGGATAAATTGCCGTTATGGGAGCGTTTTTCCAGATAATTTCGTTTGTCTTAATTTCCGCTTCCCTGAGTGTTCCGGCGCTTACGGGGCCGCTGAAATCAACGGTAACTTCCTTTTCGCCCATGTGAAAGCCGACATTGTCAAAGCCGGTAAGGGAATGGAGAATGCCCGAAAAGATGTGCTCGCCGCTGTGCTGCTGCATATTGGAAAACCTGAATTCCCCGTCAAGGGAGCATTCGCACTCCCCCTGAGCCGCGTCAAGGCACACATGCACGATTTCACCGCCGCGAAGCACCGTGTCAACAACCTTCGCTTTTCCTATATATCCCCTGTCGCCGGGCTGTCCTCCCCCTTCGGGAAAAAAGGCCGTGCGGTCGAGAATAATATCATAATATCTGCCTTTTTGCCTGCAGGAGAGCACATTGGCTGTGAAATTCCAAAGATAAGCGTCGGCATAGTAAAGCTTTTCGGTCATATTATTTCTCCGTGATTATACCGTCGTCCGAAATGGCGATGTTATTGTTCGGCGACCATGAAATGATTTTGTCATAGAGCACCCTCTGCGCGGAGGGGTCGGAAATAAAGCGCGTTTCGCTGTAAGCCTGTCTGCCCGGCACAATCTGACACTCTATGCCGCTTTCGCTGATGTTGAGCTTGTAGAGCACGGTATAAACGTCTCTTGTGTTAAACCAGAAATTGCCCAGGCCGTAGGCAACGGGAGCGCCTTTATAATAGTCCATGCCCTGCAGGATATGAGCGTGGCAGCCGATGACAGCGCTTGCGCCGGCATCAATCCATTTTTGGGAATTTGTGTGCTGGGCGTTTGTGAGCACGGTTGTGTTTTCAAAGCCCCAGTGGGGAAAAACGATTACATAATCGCTTGTTTTTGCCGCTTCCTCAACGGCGGCACGCACCGCTTCACCGTTATCATAAGAGCCCATAATGCCGCAGGAGGTTTCCGTGGCGACAGGGGTTTTAATCGGGTCCTCAACACCGGAGCAGGCGATATAGGCAACCTTGTAACCGTTTACGAGGAATGTGACGGGCGCGTTTGCCTCGCTCGCCGTCATACCCGCGCCGACGTATGAGATACCCTCGTTGCGAAGGGTGCTGAGAGTATCCACAAAGCAGTCGTAGCCGTAATCGTAAACGTGATTATTCGCGAGCGAAACGATGTCAACGCCCATTTCCGAAAGGTATTTTACGTGCGAGGGTTTCGCCCTGAAGGTGTATTTCTTATCAACCTGGCGCTGTCCCCTCTCGGAATACGGAAACTCGTTGTTTATAAGCATTATGTCCGCGCTTCTCATCTCATTCTGAAACGTTTCGTCAATGCAGTCGAGCACGCCGTTCGGCATATTGTAGGCGTGAGTCATAACATAGCCCGTTTCGGTGAAATTGATGTCGCCCGTAAAGCCGAGAGTAAATGTACCCGTGCCGTTATCGCCCATGTCGCGGCTCGTCATTGTGCCGTATTTATCAAGGAAGGCGTTCATTGTGTAGCCGGTAATCTGCCTGAAGCGCGGGTCGCCTATTTCGCCGAGCTTTGCCGCGTTCTCAAGCTCCGAAAGCACCGCAGGATCAACCCTTTCGAGCATACGGGATGTAAACTCCCTGCCCTGCACATCCGTTAAAGAAGCCGCAAGGCGGGCATAATCTATTTTGATTTTGCTTTTTTCAGTTTCGGGCTCCTCTTCTTCCGCATCGCTCTGCGCCGGGGTGTTTACCCCGATTGTGGGAATCTGAGCGCGCGCCCTGCTTGCGATAACCGCGCCGAGCGCCGTGATTGCGACAAGCAGAAGGCAGATGAGAAGCACAAGCCCCCTCTTCTTATTCATTGTATATCACCCTTGATATTATTCGAGCGCCGTAAGGGCTTTTACGATGTCCTCAAGGTCCTCTTTGCTGTAAAACGCGATTTCGAGTGTGCCGCTCTCCTTTTTGCCGGAGGTAACGACTCTTGCCTTTCTGCCGAGGGATTTGTTTATGGCAAGCTCAACCTCGTCAAAGTAGCTAAGGCGCCTCGCGGGCTTTTTGTCCGCCGGCTTTTTAACCTTGCCCGCCGCTTTTACAAGGCGCTCCGTCTCTCTTACGGAGAGGCCTTTGTCGGCAACCGTATTCGCAAGAGCTATAAGGGTTTTGCGCTCCTCAATGCCGGCGAGAGCCTTGGCGTGACCTGCCGAAAGGGCGCCGCTGCTCACAAGGGCGAGAACTTCGTCCGGGAGCTTTAGAAGGCGCAGTGAATTTGTGACCGCGGGGCGTGATTTGCCCACCTGAGCGGCCGCCTCCTCCTGAGTGAGACCGTATTCCGTTATGAGGCGATGATAGCCCTTTGCCTCCTCAACGGGGTCAAGGTCCTCTCTCTGCAGGTTTTCTATAAGGGAGATAACGGACGCTTCTTCGTCCGACAGATTTTTAATGATAACGGGCACCTGAGTGAGCCCCGCCATTCTTGACGCTCTCCAGCGCCTCTCCCCTGCTATGAGCTGATATCCGCCGTTTGTCAGCGGCCTTACAAGCAGCGGCTGAAGCACGCCGTGCTTTGCTATTGAATCGGCGAGCTCACCGAGCGCCTCATCGTCAAACTTTTTTCTTGCCTGCTGTTTGTCGGGCTCAATGTCCGTGATTTTGAGCATTACGGCCTGAGAGCCGATTTCCGTTTCGGGGGAATTGTCTCTGAAAAGTGATTCAAAACCTCTGCCGAGTCCGTGTTTTTTTTCAGCCATATTCTTACCTCTTTCCGTTTGCTTTAAGGAATTCGTGCGCAAGCTTGTCATAAGCTTTCGCGCCCTTTGACGATTTGTCGTAATACATTACGGGCATTCCGAAGCCCGGAGCCTCCGACAGGCGCACATTTCGGGGAATTGCCGAGGAATAAACCTTTTTGGGGAAGCATTTTTTGACCTCATCCACAACCTGTTGTGTAAGGTTGAGTCTGCCGTCAAACATAGTGAGGAGTACGCCCTCAATTTCAAGGTAGGGATTGTAAAGTCTCTTGACCGAGCGCACCGTGCCGATAAGCTGTGAGAGGCCTTCGAGCGCGTAAAATTCGCACTGAATCGGCACAATCAGGGTGTCCGCGGCGCAAAGGCCGTTCAGAGTGACAAGGCCGAGCGAGGGCGGGCAGTCAAGAAAGATGAAATCATAGTCTGCGCTGACAAGAGCGAGCGCGTTTTTAAGGCGGCTTTCTCTTTTGTCAAGCTCCGCGAGCTCAAGCTCCGCGCCTGCCAGATCCATACCGGACGGAATAATGCTCACGTTTTTGAACTGCGTTTTCACAATGCAGTCCTTCGCGGGGCAGTTGCCTATAAGCATATCATAGGCGTTATGCTCCACTTCTTTTTTGAGAATGCCGAAGCCGCTTGTGGAATTGCCCTGAGGGTCAATGTCGGCAAGCAGAATCTTATATCCCCTGTTGCCGAGCGCGGCCGAGAGGTTGACGGCTGTGGTTGTTTTGCCCACGCCGCCTTTCTGGTTTACGATTGCAACTGTTTTAGCCATAATTTCAGCTCCAAAAATTCAGATATGAGAGGATTATAGCACAGCATTATATTTTATGCAAGGACAAAATAATTTTGAGAAACAGGACAATGTTCCACGTGGAACATAAAAAAACACCGCCGTGAAACCACAGGCGGTGAAAAATGTTATTAATTGTTTATTTCTTTTTCTTCGGCGCGGGCACTTCAGATTCCATAGCGCCTAGCAGCTCCGCGAGAAGCTCTCTGTTATCCGGGTCGTCAACCATAAGCATTTTACTCCCGCCTTCATACGGCAGCTCCTCGTCCGCTCCGGGCATAAGGTGCTCTGAAGAGGGCGTAATCTTTACAAGAAAGC
Source organism: Ruminococcaceae bacterium UBA1236 (assembly GCA_002309055.1). Taxonomy (GTDB): domain Bacteria; phylum Bacillota; class Clostridia; order Oscillospirales; family Acutalibacteraceae; genus CAG-177. Next base: position 40,518 of record DBWO01000022.1, on the reverse strand, counting down.
GGTCGTCGTAAATTCCGCCGATTACCCTCCCCCGGTAATAAATGATGTATTCGCCCATCATCGGCCTGTATGTAACGCCGTCAATCTCCGATAACTGATCGCGGATGTATTCGTAATATTCCTTGCTTGTCGCCATTGTTACTCCCCTTTTTCAATTATCAGTTCCGCGCTGCCGTCCTCAAGTGAATTGAATTCGTCAAGATGGATGTGCGCTCCGTCCTTCTCATGCGCGAGAGTATTCATGATGTTTGCGAGCGACAGCAGTCCCTCCCGGTTTGCCTTTATAACGGCGCAACCGTTTTCGGATTTGACCGTAATCTGCGCGCCGTTATCCCATTTTATATCCATTGCATTCTCTCCGTTAAAGCGGATTCTTTTTGATTTTGCCGCCCGCGCGCGGATATTCCTGCGGTGTTGAGGCGGTTTTTTCTGTTACTATTATATATCTCTCGCCGTCGGTCAGATGAACTTGCGATTCGCTTTTGATTTTTCCGCCGAGAATTTTAACTGCCCTCCGCGCTCCTTCGAGCTCTTCTCTGCCGCCCAAACCCTTCATCGCGATGAACACTCCGCCTTTCCGGACAAACGGCAGCGCGTATTCACACAGGATATTGAGAGGCGCGACCGCCCTCGAAATCACGATATCAAACTGCTCTCTGTATTTACCGTCTTTACCGGCTTCCTCGGCTCTCGCTTTGAGCGTTTCCGCTTTGAGACCGAGCGAAGCAAGACAGTCCTCGACGAAATCGAGTTTTTTGCCCGTAGAATCCATGAAGGTGAGGTCGATGCCGGGGTTGGCAATCAGCAAGGGCATACCCGGGAATCCCGCGCCCGTGCCTATGTCAAGCACTTTTGCTTTGTCTTTAAAATCATAAACCGCCATAGGGGAGAGGGAGTCCGCGAAATGCTTAACGGCAATTCCGTCGGGGTCCGTTATGGCCGTGAGGTTAAAAAGCTCATTTGTTTTTATGAGCATATCCGCAAATCTGTCAAGCGTGTTTTCTGTTTCCGGGGAAACAGAGATTCCTGCTTTGCTTATATTCTCTCTGAAAAGCTCAAGATTATAATTCATTTTTTCTCTGCCTTTCAAGAAATACTATCAGCACGGAGACGTCGGCAGGGGAGACGCCCGAAATTCTTGACGCCTGACCCACGGTCTCGGGGCGTATTTTGCCGAGCTTTTCAGCGGCCTCAAGGCGAAGCCCCGTTATCTCAGAATAGTCAATATCTTCGGGAACTTTCTGCACCTCAAGGCGGCGCATCTCTTTAATCTGCTGCTCCTGCCTCTTTATATATCCCTCATATTTGATATCAATCTCAACCTGCTCGAATATCTCGGGCGGATAATCGGGTCTGTCCTCGTCGAAAGGCGCAAGCAGGTCGTAGTCAACACAGGGGCGTTTCAGAAGCTCCGCCATCTTGAGTCCCTTCTCAAGAGGCACTGTTCCACGTGAAACAAGCAGGGCGTCGAGCTCCTCTGTTTTCTTTATTGATACGCCCTTGACCCTTTCCTTCTCCGCGTTTATCATGTCGAGTTTTTCTTTGAAGCGGGCATAGCGTTCCTCCGAAATGAGACCGGCTTTGTAGCCGTATTCCGTGAGGCGGCGGTCGGCGTTATCCTGCCTTAAAACAAGGCGGTATTCCGAGCGGCTCGTCATCATTCTGTATGGGTCGGCACAACCTTTTGTGGTGAGGTCATCAATCAATGTGCCTATATAGGATGTTGTTCTGTCAAGAATCATCGGCTCTCTGCCGAGAATTTTGAGCGCGGCGTTAACTCCCGCCACAAGCCCCTGGGCGGCCGCCTCCTCATATCCGCTTGAGCCGTTAAACTGTCCCGCGCCGTAAAGGCCTTCAAAATCCTTGAACTCAAGAGTCTGACGAAGGGCGAGGGGATCGACGCAGTCATATTCTATCGCGTAGGCGGTGCGCAGGAATTCCGCCTTTTCAAGCCCCGGAATTGAGTGCACGATTTTCAGCTGCACATCCTCGGGCAGGGAGGAGGAGAGCCCCTGCAGGTACATTTCATCCGTCTTTTCGCCGCAGGGCTCCACAAAAATCTGATGCCTCTCTTTTTCGGCGAAGCGGACTATCTTATCCTCTATGCTCGGGCAGTATCTCGGACCCACGCCGTCAATCTTGCCGCTGTAAAGAGGGGAGCGGTGCAGATTGTCAAGAATAATCTGCTTTGTTTCGGGCGATGTGAAGGCAATGTAGCAAGGGAGTTTGTTCTCCGGCTTGCTTTTTTCCAAAAAAGAAAAATTAACAATCCTCTCATCACCGTACTGCGGCTCGAGAACTTCCGTATTAACACTTCTTCTGTTAACTCTCGGGGGAGTGCCGGTTTTGAAACGCCTTGTAGGAACGCCGAGCTTTTTGAGCGAAAGAGCAAGCTGCGCGGCGGGGAACATCCCGTCCGGCCCGCTCTCATAGGAAACGTCACCTATATATACTCTGCCGGCGAGGAAGGTGCCTGTCGCGAGGATAACCGCCTTCGCGCGGTGCTTTGCCTCAAGGCGGGTGGTGAGCACCCATTCATCGCCGTCTTTTTCAATATCTGTTATTTCACCCTGCCTGAGAAACAGGTTTTCCTGCTTTTCGAGGGTGCCTTTCATATAGTCGGAATACGCTCTGCGGTCAATCTGCGCCCTGAGGGAGTGCACAGCCGGTCCCTTGCCCGAATTGAGCATACGGGACTGCAGGGTGTTAGCGTCCGCGGCAATTCCCATTTCGCCGCCGAGAGCGTCAATTTCTCTCACGAGATGGCCCTTTGACGTGCCGCCGATTGAGGGGTTGCAGGGCATATTGCCCACCCAGTCGAGATTTATTGTGAAAACCGCCGTTCTGACTCCGAGGCGCGCCGAGGCAAGGCCCGCCTCAATGCCGGCGTGCCCCGCTCCGATAACTATCACATCATATTTTTCAGCGCTGTATATCATAGGTACGGTCACAAACTTCCCATATTTTTTCTTTTAAAGCAATAAAATCCTCAAGCGCCGGCGGCTTGTTGTTCGGATTTCTCAGAAGAGCGGCGGGGTGGAAGGTCGCCATAAAGAGGATTCCGCCCTTTTCGATGAATTTGCCGTGCTCTTTGGTGACAAGGAAATTCTTGTCTATAAGGCGCTTTGCCGAAATCCGCCCCAGGCACACGATGATTTTCGGGCGGATAAGGCGCGTCTGCTCCCTGAGCCAGTCAATGCAGCAGTCCATCTCCTCCTCGGAGGGGTCTCTGTTTTCGGGAGGACGGCATTTGACCATATTGGCGATATATATGTTTTTCTTTCTGTCGAGGTTAATGTACTCAAGGTATTTGTCAAGCAGCTGTCCGCCTCTGCCCACAAAGGGTTCGCCCTGCATATCCTCGTTGTAGCCGGGGCCCTCGCCCACAAACATCACTTCCGCTTTTTCGTTGCCTACGCCGAAAACGATGTTGTTGCGGGTTTTACAAAGCCCGCATTTTTCGCACTTAAGGCAGTCGCTTTTCAGTTGTTCCCAAGTTTCATACATAGTTTCCGCCTCCGAATATTTCCGCGGCTTTTTCCGCGTCTTTGTGAATCTGCTCCTTGAGCAGCTCCACATCGGGGAATTTTATCTCTTCTCTCAAGAATTCGAGCAGGTCAACCTTCACCGTTTCGCCGTAAAGGTCGCCGTCAAAGCCGATAATGCAGGTTTCGCTGCGCAGATCCTCATTCTCGAATGAGGGGCGAAGGCCGATGTTGGCAACGCCTGCGTAGTTTTTGCCGTAAATATTGACCTTGCAGGCATAAACGCCGTTTTTCGGCACGATGAAGCCCCGGTCAAAATACTGATTGATTGTGGGCGCGCCCATAAGACGCCCGCGCCTGCAGCCCGTTTTCACAACGGCCTCGTAGCCGAATTCATAGCCGAGCATTTCGTTTGCGCTCTTTATGTCGCCCTCTTTAATCGCTTTTCTTATGCGAGTTGAGCTGACCGGCCCGCCGTTATAATTCACGGTAGGGGCGACGGTGATTTCGGTGCCGGATTTTTCGCAAAGCTCCGTGAGCAGGGCGACATCGCCCTTTCCGCCTTTGCCGAAGCGGAAGTTTTCGCCGCAGCAGACAGCGCCGGCACACAGCTTGCCGAGAATGACGCTCTCAAAAAACTCTTCCGCCGTGAGATTCATAACGTCCGCGAAATCGATGCGCTTCTCTTCAACGCCCATATCCCAAAGCATTCTGCTCCTTATATGCGGCTGCAGAATCTCCTCGGGGGCGGAGCCCGTCAGGGAGAGCAGGGGATGGGAGGCAAAGAGAAGAGCACAGGGCACAAGCCCACGCTCCCCGTAAGAGAGAGCGCAGGCAAGCACTGATTTATGTCCTTTGTGCAGGCCGTCAAAGCTGCCCAGAGCAACGGCCGTTTTACTGTTTTCCATATTATTTATGCCTGAACTGCTGTTTCATCCTCTGCTCCTTTGAAAGGATGCGCTTGCGAAGGCGCAGGGATGTGGGTGTAACCTCAAGCAGCTCGTCGTCCTTGATGAATTCCATACACTGTTCGAGACTCATATTGCTCGGCGGCACAAGCCTGAGGGCGTCGTCCGACCCGCTCGCGCGCGTGTTTGTGAGGTGCTTGAGCTTGCAGACGTTGCAGGTGACATCCTCGTTTTTGGCGCACTCGCCGATTATCATGCCCTCGTAAACGTCAACGCCGGGGCCAATGAAGAGGCGGCCTCTGTCCTGCGTGTTGAAAAGGCCGTAGGCCGAGGATACGCCGGTTTCGTGCACGATGATTGAGCCGCGCTCTCTCGACTGAATGTCGCCTTTATAAGGCTTGTAGCCGTCAAAGAGCTGGTTCATTATGCCGTTGCCGTTTGTGTCGGTAAGGAATTCGGAGCGGTAGCCGATAAGGCCTCTTGAGGGAATTTTGAACTCAAGGTGGGTTGAGCCGCCATCGCGCGCGCCCATATTCTCGAGCTCCGCTTTTCTCGCGCCGAGTTTTTCGATAACAGCGCCCACATAGTTTTCGGGCACCTCGATTATGAGAAGCTCCATGGGCTCGTAAAGCTGACCGTCAATCTCCTTGAGAATGACTTTCGGGCGCGAAACCTGGAACTCATAACCCTGACGGCGCATGGTTTCTATAAGAATGGACAGGTGAAGCTCGCCTCTGCCGCTGACCTTGAATGTGTCCGTGGTTTCGGTTTCCTCAACTCTCATCGAAACGTTTGTTTCAACCTCTTTGAAAAGGCGGTCCCTGAGGTTGCGGGAGGTGACGAATTTGCCCTCTTTGCCCGCGAAGGGGCTGTCGTTTACGATGAAATTCATCGAGATTGTGGGCTCGTCTATCTTTATGAAGGGGAGGGGGTCAATATGCTCGGGGTCGCAGAGAGTTTCGCCTATATTGATGCCCTCAATGCCGCTGACACATATGATGTCGCCCGCTTCAGCCTCCTCGCACTCGGTGCGGGAAAGGCCCTCAAACTGATAAAGGCGGCTCACTTTAACGCTCACGGTTGAACCATCCGCCTTGCAGAGAGTGGCGGTCTGATTGCGCCTGACTCTGCCGCGCTCGATTCTGCCAACGCCGATTCTGCCAACATAATCGTCATAGTCGAGTGACGAGAAGAGGCACTGCAGAGGGCCGTCCGGGTCGCCCTGCGGGGGTTCGATGTTTTCGAGAATCGCGTCAAAGAGCGGCTGCATATCGCCCTCGCGCACGTCCGGGTCGAGGCTTGAATAGCCGTCTCTCGCGCTTGCGTAAACAACGGGGAACTCAAGCTGGTCCTCGTCTGCGCCGAGGTCGATGAAAAGGTCAAGCACTTCGTCGAGCACTTCCGCGGGCCTTGCGTTGGGGCGGTCAATCTTGTTGATGACAACAAGCACCGTCTTTTTGAGGCCGAGCGCCTTTTTGAGGACGAAACGGGTCTGCGGCATACAGCCCTCAAACGCGTCCACGAGCAGCAGCACGCCGTCAACCATCATCAGAATGCGCTCCACCTCGCCGCCGAAATCGGCGTGACCCGGGGTGTCAACCACGTTTATCTTGGTGCCTTTATAGTGAATTGATGTGTTTTTTGAAAGTATCGTTATGCCTCTTTCGCGCTCAAGGTCGTTTGAGTCCATAACTCTCTCGGCAACCTGTTCGTTTTCTCTGAAGGTGCCGCTCTGCTTGAGCATCTCGTCAACCAGGGTCGTTTTGCCGTGGTCAACGTGGGCGATAATCGCTATGTTTCTTAAATCTTTTTTTGCGGACAAAGGAATTACCTCTTTTTGCTTGGAGTTTTTATTCTGCTATTTCCATACCCTCGGCTTCTCTCTTTGCGTTGAGTTCTTCAATCATTCTTTCTTTTTCTTTGCCTGAAATCTTATAGAAGAACATCGGGATGGCGCAAAGCAGCAGGCTCACGCCCGGGAACACCGATACAAGTGAGAACACCGCGAAATTCTGCTCGCGCGTAAATTCCGTGGCCGCTCTCGCAACTTCGGATGAGAGCATCTCGGCGGGATTGAAGCCGATAACGAGGAAGAGAACGATTATGCTGCTTGTGGCAATCGCGTTGCCGAGCTTGTTTATGAAGCCGCTGCACGCGGAGCCGAGACCGTTGTCGCGGTAGCCCGTTGTGAGCTCCATATAGTCAAGGCAGTCGCAGATCATCGCGAACACAAGCACGTTTATAACGCCGATGGGGATACAGGAAATGATGATGAACGGGATGCAGATATAAAGATTGCCGGTGAACCAGCCGACCAGAGTGGTGGGAACGGCCGCAACCGCGCCCGCTATGCAGGTGGTTACCATTATCTTTTTATAGTCAAACTTCTTCATCAGAACGGGCATTACGAGCATTGCGCCGAACATACCCACGATTGAGCAGATGTTGAATATCATCTTGATTGACGAAACGCTTGCTTCTATCGCCTTAAGGCGCTCGGCGGCATCCATGCCCGTAAGGTCGGGGCCGATATAGAAGGCGTATCTGGCAACGTGCAGTGTAGCGGCGCCGAACATATATCTGCCGCTTGAGAGCACGCCTGTGAGAAGCACAAGCACCATGGGTTTGCAGGAGAAAAGGCGCTTGAGCTGACCGGGTTCGCCGGGCTTGCGCTTTGTAACGGGGGGAACAACTCTTTCCTTGATATGGAAATAGGAGTTTATATAGAATATTGTGCCTATTGCGACTATGGCGATGGCAACAGTGAGATATTTTTTCTTGTTGTAAACGTCAACATTGCCTTCATCAAAAATGAGAGGCAGAATGAAGCCCGCCACAATGAAGAAAACCTCGGGAAGGGCAGAGCCGATGCTGTTGACAATCTTTGTGAAGGAGATGAGAGAGCCTCTCTCTTTGGTGTCGGGAGTCATTACGTTGGGAAGACCCCAGAAGGGGACGTCGGCCATTGTGTAAACCATACCCCAGAGCACGTAGACAACGCCCGAGAATATCATAAGCTGATTCACGGGAAGGTTGGGGCTCATATACATTAGGATAGTGAGAACCGCGATGGGCAGAGAGGCAAACAGGATATAGGGCTTCATCTTGCCCCATTTTGTGGTCTTGTGGTCAACAATCATACCCATAAGAGGGTCGTTAATGGCGTCCCAAACTCTCGCGAGGAGCATGAGCAAAAGGATGAACATAAGGGGCAGCTTGAGCACGCTTACGTAATAGTCGCTGATGTAGCTTGACATCATCGCGTAAATCATACCCTGTCCGCCCGCGCCGAGCGCAAACATCCACTTTTCTTTTCCGGAAATATACTTTTTGGTTTCCATTATGAAAATCCTCTCTGTTTTTTCTGGAATAAAATAACGCTTTTTTTAAATGAAAAGGGGCCGGTGAAGAATTGAAATAATCCATCTGCTTCACGGGCCCCGGAAGATACCGTATTATTCGCCTTTCATTTCAAGGAGTTTGACTTTGCCTTCGTAGGAGGCAACGCTGACCTTGATTGAATCGTAGATAGCGGCCTTGATATCGTCCTCGGTTGCGCCGAGCTCTTCGCTGTACTTGCGGTCGATGAAGAGATTGATATCCATAATTTCGGGCAGACCCATGGGATCGATACCGCTGTCAATGCCCTTTTCTTTATACTCTTTCACAACGCCGCCAAGACCCATACGCATCATCCATGGCGGGATGCCGATAATCTTGCGGTTTTCACCCATGCCTCTTGCGGCATAGACTATCTTGAGGAATTCGTTCCACTTCATATTGTACATTGAAATGGGCCATGCCTTCGCGCCCTTTGATTTTTCGGCGGCGCCCACAATGACCTCGCCCACCTGGCGCACGGTAAGCATTGCGGTGCCTCCCTTGGGATAGAGGGTGCAGGGGAGTTTATCCATACGCTTAATCTGCTCAATAAGAATAACCCATACGGGCTTTCTGCCGGGCTGAGTGCCGAAGATGTAGGGCAGCTCAAGAACGGCAACGTCGAAATTGTCATCCGCAAAGGAGAAAGCGACATTTTCCTGGTCGATACGGCTGCGGATATAAGGATGCTTCTCTGTGAGCTTCATGTCGGGGCGCTCTTTTGCAAGGTAGGAGAAATAGGAGCCGAGCACCACCGCTTTGGTGAGACCCGCCTGCTTGCAAAGGGGCAGAATGCGCTCGAGAGGAGCGATGTTGAATTTGTAGTATGAGTCATAAACGGGTGCGGGGAATTCCACGCGCTCGTCAACGCCTGCCGCGAAAACGAAGCAGTCATAGCCTTCCATCATTGCCTTGATTTCGTCGTCGGTCTTTTCATAGATGTTGCAGAATTCTATATCCATCTCCTTGGGGATGGGAGCTCCTTCGGGAAGAGGGGGCAGAGCCACGCTCTTGACCTGATGACCGTGCTCGATGAAAATTCTTGCGGCCTCGCAACCAAGGAGACCGGTGCCGCCAATCATAAATACTTTCATTGAATATCCTCCTTTTAATTAAGCATACATCATAAATATAATACAAAAAGCGCCCTTAGTCAAGAATTAAGTAACTAAGAGCGCTGATTTTGTTTGTTTTAATACTTATAAGGCATTAAAGAAGCAAATTATTCCGCGGGAGCCCAGATTTCGGCCTCTTCATAAACATTGATGAGGGTGTGATCCGCTGTCTTCTCCTCGTATTTTGCGTTGAAATCGGCAACGGTATCTGCCGCTTCGGGATCGGAATCAATCTGCCAGAGAAGTGTTGCGCTGGGGCCGTTAAGCTCGTACGCAACCGCGCGCATGGTGTTCTTTGAACCCTCGTTGTGGCCGCTGTCGCGAACGATGATCAAGCCGTCATCCGCGCATAAAAAGTAGCCGGCGCCGTCAGCAACGGGGAAGTTTGAACCGAATGTGCATTCCTCGGCGTTAATCTTTGCCTCAACGAATTCGCCATCTGAGTAAACCATTACTTTGGGGAACCAGTTGGGGATGGCGATAACGTCTTTGTAGCCGTCGAAGTTGAGGTCGGCATAGAACACTTTGGGGGTGAAGATGCTCTTGTCAACATCCGCGGTCTCCTGAGTGTAAAGAGCTGCGAGAGCCGCATTGTAAGCGTCCATATCAAGGGCGGCGGTGGCTTCCTCGGTGGCTTCTTCAGTGGCTTCGGGAGCGGTTGTCTCTGTTCCGGCTGTGTTGCCGCAGGCGGCAAAAGCAAACAGAACGGTGAGAGCGAGAACAATTGCGATTAATTTTTTCATAAGCAATGCCTCCGTATTTTTTTCTAAATTATACCACAACATACGGATATTACAACATTTTTCGGAAAAATAAAAATTTTACGGCGCGACGCGGGGAGGATGAGAAACGGCGCGCTTTGTGTATATTATCCAAAAATTATCGCCGTTTTGCACATTGCCCGCGGATTAATATGATGTTATAATAAAATATCTATAATATAATGGAGGACTATGCTTTGGAAAGCACCCTTTTGATAATTTCCCTGGTGCTCGCTGCCCTCACCCTCATCCTGCTCGCGGTAGTAATCGCCGTGCTCTTAAAGCTGAAAAAGAGCGCGGGAGACACCGGAAAGCTCGAAAGCCGGCTCGAATCGCTCTCGGGCGAAATGGACACCGAGTTTGAGCGCTCGCGCAGGGAGCAGACCCTCGCGCAGGGGCAGATGAGGAAAGAGACGGGCGAGGCGCTCGGCGGAATGAGCAGGCAGCTCTCTGAAATGCGTGTTACCGACACCGAGAGGCAGAGCCGAATGGAAAAGGCGATGGGCGAAGCCCTCGTGCGCATGATGAAGGAAAACGCGCGGCAGAATGAGGCGATGAGCGAAAAAATCTCCGCCTCACTCAAGGATATGAGCGCGGCAAACGAGAAAAAGCTGGACGAAATGCGAGCGAACGTTGACGAGAAACTGACCGAAACTCTCTCCTCGCGGCTTGACTCCTCTTTCAAAACCGTTTCCGACCGTCTTGAGAGCGTTTATAAATCGCTGGGCGAAGTCAAGGAGCTTTCGAGCGGTGTCACGGGCAGCGTAAACTCCCTTAACAGAGTGCTCACAAACGTTAAAGCGAGGGGCACCTGGGCGGAGGTGCAGCTCGGCGCGATACTCGACCAGACTCTGCCGGGAATGTACGAAACAAATTACGCCCCTAAAGAAAACTCGGGCGACAGGGTTGAATTCGCCGTAAGAATTCCCTCAAATGAGGGCACGGTGACATATCTGCCGATTGACTCAAAATTCCCCATGGAAGATTATGTGCGGCTTTCGGATGCCGCGAGGGACGGGGACGCGCAGGCGCTCGCCGCGGCGCGCAAGGCCCTCGAAAACAGAATAATAAACGAAGCAAAATCCGTTTCAAAATATATAAACGTGCCGGTGACAACGCCGTTTGCGATTCTGTATCTTGCAACCGAGGGGCTCTATGCCGAGGCGTATTCCTCCGGCAGCTCCGTGCCCGAAAGGGTGATGAGGGATTATAACGTGATGCTCGCGGGGCCCTCCACCATAACGGCGCTTCTCAACTCGCTCGCCCTCGGCTTCAGGGCAGTAGCGATAAATGAAAAGGCAACGGAAATCACTTCCGTGCTCGCCGCGGCAAAGCAGCAGTACGATAAATTCGGCGACCTGCTTTCAAAGGCGCGCAAAAAGATTGACGAGGCGGGCAGCGTGCTCGACGAAGCGGATAAGCGAAACGGCATAATCCGCAAAAAACTCGGCTCGGTTGAAGAGCTTGAGGGCAAAGAAGCCGACAGCATTTTGGGATTAACAGATTCAAATACATTTTTCAAGGAGGACGAAAACAATGAATGACCCCAGAGAAATTCTTGCTCAGATGACTCTTGAGGAGAAGGCCGCGCTTTGCGACGGTCAGGACTTCTGGCACTTAAAAGGAATGGAGAAATACGGTATACCCGAAATAATGGTTTGCGACGGCCCTCACGGACTGCGCAAAAAGGACTATGAAAAAACGGGCAGCAGTTTAACGGCGAGCGTCGGTTCGATATGTTTCCCCA
>DBWO01000022.1:0-29010 GCA_002309055.1 Ruminococcaceae bacterium UBA1236 | reverse complement strand
TCAATATGAAGAGAAGCCCTCTTTGCGGCAGAAACTTTGAATATTTCTCGGAAGACCCCGTGCTCGCGGGCGAGCTCGCGGCGGGTTTCATTAACGGCGTTCAGAGCATGGGCGTAGGCACTTCGCTCAAGCATTTCTGCGTAAACAGCCAGGAAACAAGAAGAATGACCGTGAGCGAAGTTGTTGATGAAAGAGCTCTCAGGGAGATTTATCTTACCGCGTTTGAAATCGCAGTCAAAAAGGCAAAACCCTGGACGGTCATGAATTCCTATAACCGCATAAACGAGGTACACGGCTCCGAAAACAGGCACACGCAGATTGAAATCCTGCGCGATGAATGGGGCTTTGACGGCGTGGTTGTCAGTGACTGGGGCGCGGTAAACAACAGAGTGCTCGGCCTCAAAAACGGCAACGACCTCGAGATGCCTTCTTCCGGCGGCTCGGGCGCGGCAAAGATAGTGGCTGCAGTGCAGAGCGGCGAGCTTGACGAGAGCGTTGTGGACGAGAGAGCCCTCAATGTGCTCAACCTCATCAAGAAAGCGGCCGACGGCGCTGTTGACAATTACGAATACAACGACCTTGACGACCAGCAGCTTGCGAGAGAAATCGCGGGCAAGTGTATGGTGCTTCTCAAGAATGACGGCATCCTTCCTCTGGCAAAGGACAAGAAGATAGCGATAATCGGCGATATGGCAAAGAATCCCAGGTATCAGGGAGCCGGCTCGTCGCAGATTAATCCCACAAAAATCGATAACGCGTTTGATGAGCTCGCGGCGCTCGGCTTCAATCTCGAGTACGCGCCCGGCTATGAGCGCTCAATCAAGAAAGAGAAAAAGAATCCTCCTCTCATCAAAGCCGCGGCTCAGCTTGCGGCGCAGTGCGATATCGCAGTGGTATTCGCAGGCCTTACCGACGATTTCGAGAGCGAAGGTTATGACAGACAGCATATGGAAATGCCCGCTTCCCACAACGAGCTCATAAAAGAGGTTGTCAAAGCCAACCCCAACACCGTTGTTGTGCTCGCGGGCGGCTCACCCGTTGAGATGCCGTGGATTGACAGCGTAAAAGCAATCCTCAATTCCTACCTCGGCGGACAGGCGGGCGGCGGCGCAGTTGCCGACATTCTCTCGGGCGCGGTCAACCCCTCGGGCAAGCTTCCCGAAACCTATCCCATCAGCTACGGCGACACTCCCGCCAAAAACTTCTATCCCGGCAATATGGCGAGCGTTGAGCACAGAGAAAGCATCTACATCGGCTACAGATATTATGACAAGGTAAAGAAGACGGTCGCATATCCTTTCGGTTTCGGCCTCTCCTACACCACGTTTGAATATTCGGACCTTGCTATAAGCGCAAATGATATTGACGAAAACGACACCCTCACCGTAACCTTCAAGGTAAAGAATACGGGAGAGAGAGCAGGAGCCGAAATCGCACAGCTTTATGTTGCGGACAAAGAGAGCACCGTCTTCCGCCCCGAAAAAGAGCTTAAGGGCTTCAAAAAGGTATGGCTTGAGGCAGGGGAGGAGAAAGAAGTTTCCCTCACTCTCTCAAAGAGAGCATTCGCTTTCTATAACACCGCCGTCAATGACTGGACGGTTGAGAGCGGCGCGTTTGACATCCTTGTAGGCGCGTCGAGCGCGGATATTAAACTCACCGCAACCGTAAACGTGAACGCGGCTCCCGTTGAAATTCCCGATTTCAGACAGAGCGCACCCGTCTATTATAACGGCGACGTGCAGAATGTGCCCGACGAGCAGTTTGTTGCCGTGCTCGGCAGAGAGCTGCCCCCGACGGAGTATGCCCCCGATTCACCCGTTACAATTACGGACTGCTTCGAGAGCGCAACCCGCACAAAGAACGGCCGCAAGATGTATAATCTTCTTTCAAAATTTGTTCCTGCCGGATTTGCCCAGGCAATCGCAATGCAGACACCCTTCCGCGATTTCATCAGCATGAGCGGCGGTGTGTTCAGCGAAAGCATTGCCGAAGGTCTCTGCAAGGCGCTTAACGGCGAAAAGGGCGGCGTGAGACAGATTCTCAAAGGCATACCCAAGGCAATAGCGGGAGTGGGTCCGCTTCTTAAGCAAATCTGATATTCCGGAGGTTCCGATAATGAAAATAACAATGAAAATCAAAGCCGTTGCCGTGATACTGGCTGTCGCGATACTTGCGGCGTGCATACCCGTTATGGTTTCCGCCGAGGAAACGACAATCCATCTCGGCCTTATGTCCGACGTACACTTTTACGGCGACAGTCTGAAGGGGAACAACTGTCAGGCGTACAAGGATTTTACGGTCGCGGCATGTAAAGAGTATGCGGAAAACTACTCGCTTGTGAACAATGCTCTTGACGGCATACTCAGAAACGCCGAAAACGACGGCGCGGATTTCCTGCTCATACCCGGCGATATGACAAAGGACGGCGAATATGAAGCGCACGTCGCTCTTGCCGAAATCCTTGAGGAGTGGCAGGAGAGGACGGGAATACCCGTGTTTGTCACTAACGGCAACCACGACATTAACAACTCCAACGCCTGCACCTTCGTCAACGGCAAACAGGAGCCCGCGAGAAAGACTACTCCCGAGGAATTCAGGGAGATATACAAGAATCTCGGTTTTGACAAAGCGGACGCGTTTTTCACGCCCGAAGGCTACAGCGAGGATTATGACGGCATAAAGGGCGGCATGCTCTCTTACGCCGCAGACCTTGGCAGCGCATACAGACTTATTGTTGTTGACACAAGCATTTATTCCGTTGACAACGGCGCGAAGGAAACCGAGCACCTTACGGACGGCCGCGTGGGCGACGCGCTTCTTGACTGGGTTGTTGAGCAGGCGCACGAAGCGACCGCCGCAGGCAAAATTCCTTTTGTTATGCAGCACCATAACCTTGTGCCGCATATGGATATAGAGGAGGCCACCTTCTGGGCGTTTGTGTGCTATGACTGGGAGAGAATCGCGGATGTTTATGCGGACGCGGGCATTCATTATGTTTTCACCGGCCACCTCCACGCGAGTGATACAAGCTCATATATCAATGATAACGGCGAGGAAATAACCGATATCCTTTCGCCTACCCTCACTGGCTATCCCAACTATTTCAGAACGGTTGATATGACAACCGACGGCACGGATATCACGCTCGATATGGTAAATCACGACATTGACGAGTTTCAGCCGGTAGTGAGCGAAAACGGCGACGTTTATGAAGCTCCCTATAAATTTACCAAGTCCTATGACATCACATTCGGCAATGATATCGGCGAATTTCTCGACCGCCTTCTCGGCAAGCTCATAAAAGGCGTTTTCGCCGAGATTAACGAGGCGGGCAGCATAATAAAATATCTTTCATACAAAGGTATTGATGTTCAGGATCTTCTGACGGGGCTTATCGGCTCGGACGGCCTCGCGGTGGGCAGCTATAACATACTCACCGTCAGCAAAAACGCGATGGGGCTCATAAACGACATCGATATGCAGCTTATGGAAAACTATGTGAAAAAGCCGGATGAAACCATGGACAAGGTCATGGCTCTCCTCAATAAGCTTCTCTCGTTTGAAGTGAGCGAATACCCCTGCACATATAATAACGAAGTGCTCGGCACGCCTCTCACAGGCAAGCCCTGCACACTCGGCGAATACGCGACAACCGCGCTTCTCCTCTATTACGGAGGCGACGAGGATGTTTACGGCAAAGAGGGCTACGAATATGTAAAGGACGCTCTCGATCAGTTCGCGAGCGGCAAGACCACCGAAGGGTTCTTCACCCTCCTCATCGACACCCTTGTGGGCGACCTTGTTGAGGACGAGCTACTCTCAAATATCAATTTCAATGTTTCCTCCGCCTTCCCCGAGGGCACGGCATTCTGGCTCACGGGCCGCCTTATCGATAAAATCATCGGCGCGTGGCTCGGCGGAAACAACAGCATATTCAATATCGTTGAGTCCGTGCTCGGTCTCCCCGTTGTGCCCGAAGGCTACGGCTCAATCGATGAGATACTTGATACTTTGCTTATCAGCAAATATCTCACCCCCTCGCAGTATGTCGCCTGGGGCACCACAATCGCGTGGATGATTAAATCCCTCGTCTTTGACGAAAACCCCGACGAGAAGATGGATAACAACATCGTCATAAGATACAACGGCAAAAAGCCTGTTGAGGCGACAAGCGAAAATTACCGCCTGCCCGCAAATCTCGTGATGAATCTCACAGAGGACGAGACAACGGGCGTCACCGTGACCTGGCTCACGAAGTACAGCATCACGGACAGCGACATCGAGCTCCTGCCCTACAGCGAGAATCCCCGCTTCACGGGCACACCCACAACCGACGGCAGAGTCAGCGCATCTTACAGCGAAACGGAAAGAAGCTATCCGGGCGCGGACCTCGGCGTGATTGACATACTGCCGCTCTTTAAGGACTACATCAAACACACAGTAACACTCACGGGCCTCACCCCGGGCGAAAAATACAGCTACCGTGTCGGCAGCGCCGAAAAGGGGTGGTGGAGCGAGCCCGGCACGATAACCGTGTCCTCAGGTAAGGATGAGGCATTCACCTTCATCAACATAACGGACGCGCAGGCGCAGTGCAAAAAGCACTACGAAACCTATCAGTCCGTAATGGATGCCGCAAAGGGGCTTTATCCCGAAGCCCGCTTCACCGTGTCAAACGGCGACCAGGTCGACTTAGGCACGCACTCCAAGCAATGGAGCTACTTCTTCGCAAGTTCCGACACCTTCCGCTCAATGCCGTTTATGCCTTCATCGGGCAACCACGAAAAGAAGGCGGCGGCTCTCAAAGAGAATTTCGTCCTTCCGGGCGTACCCGAGCAGGATGAGGAAACAGGCACCTATTATTCATACGACTATAACGGAGTTCATTTCACGGTGCTCAACACCAACGATATGGACGACAAGAAGCTCGGCGACGCTCAGCTTGACTGGATGAAGAAGGATATCAAGGGCAGCGACGCCAAGTGGAAGATAGTTGTGCTTCACAAAGCGCTTTACGCAAACGGCGTTTATTACAAGGACAAAGAGACCGAAAACCTCAGGAATCAGCTCAGCTCGCTTCTGCCCTACCTCGGCGTTGACCTCGTGCTCGAAGGTCATAATCACGTTTACACGAGGACGGATGTAATGAGCGCGAATATGGTTGTGCCCACTATGACGGAAGAGGCCGAATACAACGGGCAGACCTACACGATGAAGGTCAATCCCGCGGGCACGGTTTACTCAATTATCGGCTCGGCGGGCGTCAAGGAGTATCAGGAGATAGGTCCCGACAAGACAAACGGTTACTTCCCCGAGGCGGAGTGCATAGTTTCAAATGACTATCCGATGTTTTCCGCCATCACGGTTGACGGCGACTGCCTCTACTACAACGCCTATCAGGTGATTGA
The DNA here is from genome assembly GCA_002309055.1 of Ruminococcaceae bacterium UBA1236. Lineage (GTDB taxonomy): Bacteria > Bacillota > Clostridia > Oscillospirales > Acutalibacteraceae > CAG-177. The sequence continues at coordinate 23,602 of DBWO01000022.1, read as the reverse complement.
CGGCGAGGCGAAGCTTGCCGACTCCTTCGGCATAAAGAAGACGGGCGACAGCAAATCACCGTCCGACAGCGTGAGCGCGGGCTTAATCGACACGCTTATTCAGAATATTCTTTCAAAGCTCAATATAAAATACACCTGGAAAATCGGTAACATTCTGATGACGGCATTAAAGCCCATTCTCATCCTCTTTCAGCGTATGAAGGCCTTAACGGCTTAACTGCATATCACGGGCGCGGCAGCCGCGCCCGTTCCCCCAAAGGAGAATTTCAATGGAAAAAGTTTCTCTGCGAGAAAAGCTCGGTTACGGAGTCGGCGCGGTAGGCCTTGATTTATCCTACGGCATGTTTTACTCCTATCTATCGCTCTATCTCACAAACGCCCTCGGAATAAGTCCGCTCTTTCTGCTCATTCTCGCGCCCCTTGCGAGAATATGGGACGGCGTGAACGACCCGATGATGGGCTCGATAGTTGACCGCACAAAAACAAAGATGGGCAAATTCCGCCCCTGGATTCTGACCGGCGCAATCCTCAACGGCATTGTGCTCGCCCTGCTTTTCAACAACCCCGGTTTCAGTGAGCGTTCAACAGGGCTCTATATCTATGTGGCTGTGTTTTATGTGCTCTGGGGTATGACGAATACCCTCGCGGACATTCCCTTCTGGAGTATGATCCCCTCATTCGCCACCGAAGAAAAAGACAGAAACCTTGTTTCGACCATCGCGAGGACCTTTTCGGGCCTCGGTCAGGGCATAATCGCGATTCTCACCTCGATTATAGTGGCGGCTCTCGCGGGTGTAGCGGGCAGCGAGCTTGACGAAATGAAATCGGACGCGTTGAGCAGGGGCTTCGGCAGATGGAGCATCATCTGTGCGGTCTGCCTCGTTTTGTTCGCGTGCGTGAGCGTCATATCAACAAAAGAGAGAAACGTTGTTGATCCGAAGGAAAAATTCTCCTTCAGCAACGCGATAAAGATGATAGTGCATAACGATCAGCTTATGACCTTTATGCTTTTCGCAATGATTTCAAACTGCGGCTACTATATGACAAGCGGCATAAGCAGTTATTACTTCCTGCAGGTAAGGGGCGACCTTACGCTGCAGTCAAAGTTCAATCTGCTCGGCAGCGTCGGCTCGGTGCTCTCGCTCCTCGTCATCCCGGTCTGCGGCAAGTTTATGACAAACCGCGCAACCTACCGCTTCTCGCTCACCGTCGCAACCGTCGGTTACGCGGGTATGGCGGCTGTCGGCTATTTCACAAGCGGCAACCCCTATATTCTCGGCGCGTGTTATATGATTGCCTCAATCGGCATAGGCAGCATGTTTGTCAATCAGACAGTTATGCTTGCGGATATCGTTGACTACGGCGAATACAAGCTCGGCACAAGAAACCAGAGCCTGACATTCTCAATGAAGGGCTTTCTTCAGAAGATGGCATACACTCTGCAGTCCGTTATTATGTACTCCGCTTTTGTTGCCACGAAGTATGATTTCAGCGCGGGAACGGACAGCGCGACTGTCGTTAACCCCGGGGCAAACAGCGCTATAACCTTCATGATGTTTATAGTGCCCCCCGTGATGCTCATCATCTCGCAGATTATCTTCTCGCGCAGGTACACAATCTACGGCGATTTCAAGCGCGAGGTGCTTGACGCAATCACAGCGAAAAGAGAGCAGATGGCCGAGTAAAATTTCCCGAAAGGAAGATAACATTGAACGTCACAACAAAAGACAAGATATTTCAGACTTTCCTTGAAATTCTGAATGAAAAACCCTTCGACAAAATCACCGTCAGGGATATAGTCGAAAGGTGCAACATAAACAGAAACACATTCTATTACTATTACAGCGATATTTACGAGCTGCTTGAAGAGCTGTTCAAAATGGAGTTTTCCGAAATGGTTTCCAAATACAACAGCGGCTTCAGATGGCTTGTCGGCTTCTCGCGCATGATTGAAACCTGCTACGGTAACAAGCGGATCATCAATAATATCTGCGCGAGCAAGAGCTACGAATACCTTGAAACCTACCTTTTCAAATCCTGCCGCGAAATCATGGCGGATTACGTCACCGAAATTGCCGCGGGAAAGAACATCAGCAGAGACAATCTTGAGTTCATCATCTCATATCATCAGTACGGCGTTATCGGCATCATTTCCGAATGGTTCAGAACGGGTATGAGAGAAGAGCCGCAGCAGATTATCAAGCAGTTCCTCATAGTTTTCGAGGGCCTTCTGCCGGCGATTGAAACCGCAGAAAAGCGCGAGAAGAGATGAACATAATCGCGAAAACGCCGGATTACCTGGTGTGCCTCAAGCCCCCGGGCTTTTTAAGCCAGAAAGGGGAGGGCGCGAATATGATTGACACCCTCGGCGAGACGGAAGGGGAGGTATTCCCCGTGCACCGCCTTGACAGAGAGACGGCGGGGCTCATGGTTTTCGCGAGGAGCGCCCGCGCGGCATCGGCTTTGTCCGCGCAGATTTCGGGCGGCGGCATGCAAAAGCGTTATTACGCCGTCACAAAGGTGGGGCTTACACCGCACAGAGGCGAGATGAAAGACCTGCTTTTCAGGGATATGCGAAACAACAAGACCTTTGTTGTCACTCGTAAGCGCAGGGGAGTGAAAGAGGCCTCGCTCGAATATTCGCTTGTTTGTGAAAAAGACGGCTTCGCTCTGTGGGATATCCTCCTGCACACGGGCAGAAGCCATCAGATAAGGGCGCAGTTTGCCTCAAGAGGCTACCCCNNCCCGCCGCTACGGCGGCGAAAAGAGCGAGGGGCTCGGGCTGTTTGCTTATTCGCTCTCATTCACCGACCCCGCAAGCGGCGAAAAACTTGTTTTTGAGCAAAAGCCGGACACCGGCACAAGTCCATTCAATATATTCGGAGAGTGTTTTTTATGATTTATTATTTTTCCGGCACGGGCAATTCACGTTACGCCGCCGAGAAAATAGCAAGAAAAACGGGCGACAGATGCGTTGATATCGCGGATATCTACAAGGGCAAAGTCAAAAGCGTTGTAGGCAAAAGCGATGTCACGGGCTTCGTGTTCCCCGTCTATTACGGCGGTCTGCCCGAAATGGTGCGCCGTTTCGTGACAAACCCCGAAATCAAAAACCGCCTGGGCAGTTACGTGTTCGCGGTTATGACCTGCGGCGGAAGCCCGCAGGCGGCAAACGAAAAATTCGAAAAGGCGATTGGCAGGTCCGTTGACCTTTGCGCGAGCGTCAAAATGCCGGACAACTATGTTATAATGTACGAGCCTCCCGCAGGCGAGGAGGCGCTGCAGCTGCTCAGAAAAGCGGATTCAAAGCTGAGCGGGCTGTCCGACAGAATACTTAACAGAGAAAGCTACGGCGCGCCCGCCCCGTTTACAAAGAGGGCGACCTCGCTGTTTATGTATATGCTTTACAATCCCTTCAGGACCACGCTTTTCTACCGTGCGACCGACAGATGCGTCGGATGCGGAATGTGCGAAAAAATCTGCCCCGACAACGCAATCAAAATGTCCGGCGGCAAACCGAAATGGGTCAAAAACCGCTGCCAGCACTGCACGGCGTGCATCAACCGCTGTCCGCAGAGAGCGATTGAATTCGGCAAGCTCACGGAAAAGCGCGGCAGATACAATATTATGAAACTCGGACAGGAAGAGTCCTCAGAATAAGGCGGTAATATTATGATAACAAAAAAAGACTTCGGCAAAACCGGAAAAGGCGAGAGCGTAGCTCTCTTCACACTCGAAAACTCAAAGGGCACCGCGGTTGACATTATCACCTACGGCGCAACAATCAATGCGATAAGAGCCGCGGACAGAAACGGCGAATTCGCAGATGTCGTTATGGGCTTTGACAGCATTGAGGGTCACGAGAAATACTCAAACTATCAGGGCATGACGGTCGGCAGATACGCAAACAGAATAGCCGGCGGCAAATTCTCAATTGACGGCACGGAATACGACCTTGTGAAAAACGAGAAGGGCATCACCTGCCTTCACGGCGGCGGCGAGCTCTCGCACGCTGTGTGGAAGGCGATTATCACAGACGACACAAGCGTTGAGATGACTTACACCAGCCCCGACGGCGCTATGGGGTTCCCCGGCAAAGTTGATTTTACCGTGAGATTCACCCTCTTTGAGGACAACTCCCTTAAAGTTGACTACTCTGCCGTCAGCGACAAAAAGACGGTCATCAATATGACAAACCACGCCTACTTTAACCTCGCCGGCAAGGGCGACATTCTCGGTCACATTCTTAAAATCAACGCGGACGCGTTCACCCCGACAGACGCAAACAGCATCCCGACGGGCGAAATCAGAAGCGTTGAGGGCACACCCTTTGATTTCAGGGAATTCAAGCAGATAGGCAAAGAAATCTACGCGGACGATATACAGCTCACGCAGTGCAAGGGCTATGACCATAACTTCTGCCTTTCGGACGGCGAAGGCCCTGCCGCCGTCGCTTACGACCCGGAAAGCGGCAGGATGATGGAGGTCTATACGGACCTTCCCGGCGTGCAGCTTTACTGCGGCAATTTCCTCGACGGCACACGCCCCGGCAAGGGCGGTGAGCCTCTGATAAGGCATTGCGGCTTCTGCCTTGAGACTCAGTTTTATCCCGACACCCCCAACAGGCCGTCATTCCCGCAGTGCACGTATGATGCGGGCGAAAAATTTGAAAGCACCACCGTTTTCAAATTCGGCGTTTATGAGGGATAAGCAAATTAACACATTGTTTTATACGAATTCACAAAAAATCAATTATTGGCGGTTACTATAAACCTATCAAAAATGAGGAGGGAAATGTATGTCAGCAGAAAAAATCCTTGTTGTTGACGACGAAACCAACATTTGTGAGCTTCTTAAACTCTATCTTGAAAAAGAGGGATACGAAGTATATACCGCAAATAACGGCTCGGATGCCGTGAATATATTCAAAGAGGTAGAGCCCGATTTAACGCTTCTTGACATTATGCTGCCCGTGCTTGACGGATGGCAGGTCTGCCGCGAAATCAGAAAATTCTCCGACAAGCCCGTCATTATGCTTACCGCGAAGGCGGAAACGTTTGACAAGGTGCTCGGCTTTGAGCTCGGCGCGGACGACTATGTCGTAAAACCCTTTGATACCAAAGAGGTTATGGCAAGAGTCAAGGCAGTGCTGCGCAGAAGCGGCGCAGGCGCGAAAAATGATGTGAAAGAGGTTAAATACGACAAGCTCATCATCAACCTCACAAACTATGAGCTTACCGTTGACGGCAAAAAGATTGACACTCCGCCCAAAGAGCTCGAGCTGCTCTATCACCTTGCGAGCAACCCCAACAGAGTTTACACCAGAGACCAGCTTCTCGACGAGGTGTGGGGATTTGATTACTACGGTGACAGCAGAACGGTGGACGTGCACGTTAAAAGACTCCGCGCGAAGCTTGAAGGTGTTTCCGACAAGTGGGAGCTTAAAACCGTGTGGTCCGTTGGCTACAAGTTTGCGACTAACGAATAATAAACATTGTTGCCGCCTCCCGCTGTTTTTCAACGGGGGGCGTTAATACGTTTTACGGGTGTAAGTATGAATATGAACAACAGGAAGCTGTCCGGCCTGTTCCGCAAATACCTTGTTTCCACAATGAGCATAATTCTCGCGAGCTTCGCCTTTGTCGGCGTCGCTCTCATGCTTATGGTCTCCGCCGTGTGGATGAACGAAAAGCTGGACCTGCTTGAAGAAAATACAAAAAGCATAACGATGAACACCGAGCAGATGCTGGAGTCTTCATATATGAGCACGATGGGCAGAGGCACGGTGCTTATGCTGTGCAACTCGCTCTATCAGGCAAGCGAAATGCTTGAGGCGGATTTCTTTGTGGTAAATGAAAGCGGCGAGCCTGTTTTCTGCAAGCATATTTTAAAGGACGCGGGGCAGTATGACGGGCAGTGCATCGTGCACGACAGCTATACTATACCCGGAGATATCGTTGACATACTCAGAAACGGGGAAACTTACAGAACAACCGGCAAAATGGAAGGCACCTTCGCCGCAAACAACTTCATTGTGGGCTGCCCGATTATAGTCGGCGGCGAATTCAGAGGAGCGGTATTCGGCACGATGCCCACAATGCAGGGGCTCGCGAAATATGTGGCCGTTATCATAAGGCTTTTTGCTTACGCTGCTATTTTCTCCATGATTGCCGACCTTATCATTGTTTATATCAGCGTTTACCGCACCACAAAGCCGCTCAGGCAGATGACAAAGGCGGCAAAGCAATACGCAAACGGCGATTTCTCACAGAGAATATATATAAATGAAAAGACAAGAAGCAAATATCCCACCGAAATTGAGGAGCTCGCCACAGCCTTCAACTCAATGGCGCAGGATCTTTCCGCCCTTGAGATGAGCAGGCGAAGCTTCGTCTCAAACGTTTCGCACGAGCTTAAAACGCCTATGACCACCATCGGCGGATTTATAGACGGCATACTCGACGGCACCATTGACGGGCAGGACGAGAAGAAGTATCTGCAGATTGTCAGCGACGAGGTGAAACGACTTTCGCGCCTTGTTACGGCAATGCTCAACATGAGCCGCCTTGAGGCGGGCAAAATGGAGCTGAAACCCGCGGAGTTTGACATCAGCGAAATGCTCTTTACAACCATTCTCTCGTTTGAGCAGATAATAGAAAAAAAGCAGATTGAGATACTCGGCCTTGACACGATGGCGGAAAATCTCATCGTTGCCGACAAGGACCTGATAAATCAGGTTATTTACAACCTTGTTGACAATGCCGTTAAATTCACGCCCGACGGCGGCTACATCGCCTTTGAGTCAAAAGGCGACCCCGAAAAGGTGATTGTGAAAATCAAAAACAGCGGCAGGGGCATCCCCGAGAACGAGAGAGAAAACATCTTTGAGAGGTTTTACAAGACCGACAAATCCAGAAGCTATGATTCAAAGAGCGCGGGCGTAGGTCTCTACCTCGTTAAGACAATAGTTGAAATACACGGCGGCTATGTCGTGTGCCGCAGTGAAGAGGGCAAATACACAGAGTTCATTTTCACCCTTCCGAAAATGTAAACTCATTTTTCAACTATATTTCAATTATTGTTAAAACATACTTAAAAAATGGCATTTATACTGAAAATCAGCAGAAATAATTCGTTCAATCGGAGGAATGGATATGTCAGATGAATATAATAAGGAGAACGAAGCAAACGAAAATCCGGAAGTTCCCGCAAAAGAGGAAGAGGATATAGACGCTGCATTCAGCCGCGAATTTTCGGGCGAAAGCGAAGCTCCGGCGCAGGAAGAAGCTCCCGTGCAGGAAGAAGCCCCCGCGCAGGAGGAAGCTCCGGCGCAGGAGCAGACATACGAAAACGTTTATTCAGGCGCGCAGGAAGCTCAGCAGGAGCAGGAAATCCCTCAGGTTGAGGCGCAGAGAATGCCACCTCAGCAGCCGGCGTATTCTCAGCAGGGCTATCAGCAGAATCAGGGCTATTACACCGGTTACGGCAGGCCCTCCTACGGTCAGCCCCAGGGAGCCCCGGGCTACGCTCAGCAGCAGCCCTACAATAATCCCCAGGGTCAGCCCTATCCCAATCAGGGCTACTATCAGAACGCTCCCGTGCCCCCTCAGCAGCCGCAAAAAAAGAGCGGCAAAAAGATTGCCGCCGCGCTCATCGCGCTGTTCCTTGTTTTTGCTATTGTTGTAGGCGGCGTAGCGGTCGCGGGCAAATTCCTCAAGGGAAGCAGAAGCACAAAGCCGGAAGAGAGCGCCTCGGATGAAGCTGAGACCACGAGCGACGACACCGCGCTCACCATCGGCGACACTCCGAAAAGCGGTGCCAAGGTGACAGGCAACGTGCTTGACCCGAGCGAGATTGCCGAAATAGGCCAGGCAAGCAATGTAGGCGTTATGATTTATTCGGCCCGGAACGCCTCCTCCTCCACAATCGGTCAGGGCAGCGGCATTGTAATGGGCCTTGACAGCACCGGAACTTACACATACATTATCACCTGCGCTCACGTTATCAGCGACAAGGGCATTTCCATAAAGGTGCAGGATGAAGCGGGCGAAACCTATGACGCGGATATGGTGGGCTATGACGAGAAAACCGACGTCGGCGTTATAAAAGTAAAGAGCAAGAATTTCACTCCCGCCACATTCGGCGATTCAAACGCCCTTAAAGTGGGCGACCCCGTTTACGCCATAGGCAACCCCGGCGGCGTTGAGTTTTTCGGCTCGTTCACATCGGGCCACGTTTCATCAATCAACCGCCCCATCAGCAGTGAAATCGGATATACGATGAAGTGCATACAGCACGACGCGGCGATTAACCCCGGCAACTCCGGCGGTATGCTTCTCAATCAGTACGGTCAGGTTGTAGGCATCAACTCCCAGAAGATAGTTAAAACCGATTATGAGGGTATGAGTTTTGCAATTCCCATCAGCTCGGCAAAAATTATTGTGGACGACCTCATTCAGTACGGTTATGTAAAAGACAGGGCAAAACTCAGCATAACTTACACATCAATCAACAATTCCACTCAGTATTATATGATAGCCCAGATGAACAACCTGCCTCAGGGCACGCTCATCATCACGGGAATAAATACCGACTCAAGCCTTGCCGATACAGACGCCAAGAAGTACGACCTGATTATCGCGGTCAACGGCGAGCCGCTTGACACAGCCAACACCCTGCTCGAAAAGATTGATGAGGGCAAGGTAGGCGACAAGCTGAAGCTCACGCTTTGCAGGGTCAACAGCAATTACAGCGTTGACAAGTTTGATGTTGAGGCAACTCTCGTTGAGGACAAGGGCAATACGGTGCAGGTTCAGCAGATACCCGAAAGCACAACCGAACCGGTTACAGAGTATAACCCCTTCGATTATTTCTTTGGATATTAAAAAACTCGGGAACATCGTTTTTGAAACCGATATTTTTGCTGCCGTAGGCAACGGAGTGCGCTCCGGGCCTGCGGTTGCTTTTTTCGGTGATGAAGGGGATGTGAATGCCGTTTTCGTCGACAAGGTCGGGGGCGCAGGAAAGAAGAATGCCTACGATAACGATTACTGCGATAAGTCTGGCAAGAAATTTTTTCATCTGAGAGGACTCCTTTGCTGTGTAAGTTTCCGTTTGCTGTGATTACACTATAACTCACACACAATGGAGTTTTGTAGCACCCGTTTCACCTGCGGGAAGAGCTGTCGCAAAAAGGAAAAAGCCAAAGCAGATAAATTCTGCCTTGGCTTTAATTCATAATAGCGGATTTTGATGAAATAAAAGTTTTCAGAAAACAGCCTTTATATAAACAGTTGGAAGCCTTCTGAAAAGAGCTTTGAAAAACAGCACTATACGCTTAAAGAACCCAACATCTTTTACTGTAATCTTGCCGCTTTCCTTGCTGATTTCATTTCCCTTATCGTCAGCAACAATTACACCGTTTGAATCACATAAGCTTACTTTATATGTTATTACAGAAGGTTCAACATCATATAAATACTTGGTACCTCCACACCATCTTGAACTGCCGTCCTGATTCCAGAATTCTCCGTTTCTGACAGTTGCTCCATTGGAAATAAAAACATCATCATAATAATCGGTAGAGATACATTTTCCGTTCTGATATATATCCATCCTGACGTAATAACCTAAGGGTATGTTTTCAACGAAATAACTCAGACCGAGTGTTGACCTGCGTTCAACTGTTATTGCTCCGCCGACATAGATTCCAACATTTGACAGCAGGCTTCCTTCTATAAATTTAGCGGTAAGGGTTCGGTTTGATTTAACCACAAACGAGTATTTTGCAGACGATGAAACAAGTTTTCCGTTTTCATACCAGCCACTAAAGGAATATCCATTATCAGGAGCGGCTTCTACTGTTACACAATCTCCACTGACAGCTGTTGCTGGTCCGCTAACAAAACCATTACCATCGGAATTCAATAAAACAGCAAACTTTTTGGAGGCGTCGTAAATCTCCTCGGTTTTATTTAATACAGTTCCGTTATCGGATTTAAGGGTATGATTTGTAATGCTGAAATTGTTTTCTGATGTTTCTCCTGTCCATGATTTACCATTATTGATTGTAACGTTGAAGAAATTTACTCTGTTTTTTTCACCTGTGTTGGAATCTGTTTCGGCAAGAGTGTAATCCATAGCGCCGTTGTCATTACCTGTTAACTTGATTTGATAATTTCCATTGGAAGGAAGCCAAAATGATTTCGAATCACCATAAACTGACATAACAATCGAATTGGGTTTTGCCGCTATTTTCTTATCAACTATGTTATTTTTGATCTTGCCTACCAATTCTCCGGAATCTTTATCGAAAATTTCAACATCGACCGGGCAATTGACTTCACCGATGTAAGCTTCCCTTTTCTGGCACAATTCGCGCTCAGTCATTGAGGAAACAAATGCGCAATAAGTCTGTGCCAAGTGTGCATCGCCGAAACAATTGTTTTGATAATTGTCAATAAAGAAATTGGCAATATCTTTGAATATAACATCACAGAATGGATTTGAAGTAAAAGATAGAAGTGAACCTATAGCTAAAAAATTGTTTTCTGCAGCTTTGGCTACATTTCCAATAAAGAAATTATGCAAATCCCCTTCAGATATTGGACCAACTTTAAAATTCTTTTTGTAATACTCTTTTTCATTAATTGCAGCAGATGTCATTTTTTTAACAATGTCATAAACTGTCTTTTCGCCGAAATAATAATAGTTATAATCTCTTCCGTTTTCACAGTATTGGTTATATTTTTCCTCGATTCTATTAAGGTATTTATAATAATTCTTGTCATTCGTTTGACTGGGAAGAGTAATGGTTGTTCCATAACGTGTGTATCCCCACTCATTTGGCATACATTTTGTCACAAAATCTTCGGGGTTCACTATATTATATATGTTTTCATATCGCGAACTTCTAACCTCGGAACTATTTTTTATATTATTCGGTGTTGCAAATGTATATGCAAAAACCTTGTTTTTTGCAGCTAATCTCTCTGAGCCATATGAATCATTTGCCAAGATGAGTTTTGCGGCAAGAAGATTTGCAGCAGCAGCGCCCCGACTGTGACCAGTCAGCAGAATGATAGTGTTTTCACTTTCAAGTCCGTTTCTTGATACATATTCAGACAATTTGTTATATGAATAATTTAAAGCATTATTAAAACCTTCGTGTATTTCCGGGGCGGAATCAGAATCTTTATCATATCCTGAATCGAAATCGCTTTCCCACTGTTCCTTGTTTGTGCCAATCAACCCCATAAAAACAAGATTGTAATTCTTATTATGAACATTTACGGTTCTTTTTGCAATAAAATAATTCACTTCATCTCGGCTAGTGTTATTATTGAATTCAAAATAATAAAATCCCAGTTTGTTGAGAGCACGACATAATTCATTTGGAAACTTTAATCCATCTGATATTTCACGCCCTCCCTGGTCATACCCAAGCATTGCAAATTTTGAAGCAAATTGACAAAGTTTATGATTGTAATTATTGCTTGTGAACCAATAAGAATCAAATGATAAATCAACAGTTCCTTTATGTCCATCATGCCAAAATTCCTGTGAAAAAGAATCAATTCTGTCAGGAACATCACTATGATCATAACAACCATATACCAGGTTTTTCTCGATAGCATCTCTGTAATTTGACACGGCGTGATTGGCATATGGATCATTTGATTCATCGTAATCGTTCATAAAATAATCGGTGTGGCCAAATTTTGCACCCGGTGAACTGATAAGCCAGTCTGCCTTGCTGCCAAAGGGTCCAAAGGTATCAAAAAAGTTATAAATATTATGAATATTCTCATAACCATTTGTCAGATTTGAATCAGTGGTTAAAGTTTTGATTCCTCCTAAAGTATAAGAGAAAACTTTATCCTGGCTTAACTTATCAAACCAAGAACCGCTTGTCGTTTTTATGTAATGATTTATCCTTGCGGTTAATGCATTTACAGCGGCGCCGCCTAGGCTGTGGCCTGTAATATTAATTATTATTTTTTCATAATTGCTAAAATTATTATGTGCAGAAACATAGTTTAACAACCCGGACCAGATTTCTTCCTCAAAATCATAAATGTTTTTATATATCTTTTCATTTACATCCGGCAAATCAATATCTCCGCCTTTTAAGAAATCTCCTGCCCCTTCAAACACAGAAGTTGTTCCTCTTGCCGTAACGCAAAGAATTACTGTTCCGTCTATATCTTTATAACCGATTGTATAAGCCGAACTGCCCCAGAAATCTTTATCTCCAAGCCATTCAATATTTCCGTAATTACAAGCGATAATGTCCGTAATCCCATATTGGCTGTATTTGTTTTCAATTCCGGACTGATATGCACTATTAGCCGCTTCACAAAGGTACGTTGACATCAGTGCAATGTTCTTTGAATATGTTTTTGAATCGCCCGATAAAAACTCGTCCCAGCAGGCATTTACCACATCTTCTTCGCTTAAGGAAGAACTGGTTAAAAGAAAGTATTTCGAGTATTTGGCTATAAACCCTCCCCACTCTATACTATCAACATTATGTTTAAAATCAAAGAAAATATCCTTTAGATATGTCAACTCAAAACCAGGTTCTTGTTTATTAACAATAGCATTATACAGCCCGATATTGTCTGTGATGCGTTCATATTCGCCAGCGTTAGAATAATTTGCACACACATCAATTGTATTTATCCCTGTTCCATCATATTCATAATATGTTATATGGAAGGGCATTTCGTTAGGATAGCCGCTTTCGCCTTTCCAGTTATATGTAAAGACTCCCGGATAGTTTTTGCTTGAAACAGCGTGAGGCCACCATTCTCCGCCATATGAACCGGAATATCCGATATATTCAACTTTATTGTTTTTGTATGTATAAATGTATCCATGACCGTTTCTTCCGGTTTCCCAGGGATCGCCAACTAATAACTCAGGAAATCCATCGTTATTGAGATCTTTAAGTCCTAACTTTGGTCCGTCAGGATCATTCCCTCCGGCAGAAAGGTTATTGCCCGCGATAAATTCCTCCGTGTATTCGCCTGATTCATAAAAATCATAATATGCTCTGCTCCATGTCGGATTGAAGAATTCATCCCACCCCATTGATTCTATTTCATCTTTTTTAAAGAAATATAGGGGCATAAGGTTATCGTTATTCCCATTTTCATCTTCATCCATCAACAAATCCAAAAGTTCATCATCAATTTCATCAGCTTCATCAAAATTGTAACCAATAAAGTTTCCTTTAGAGTCATATTCACGTTGAAACGCCGTCTTAGATCCATCCATTGAAAAATAAACACATATTCCGGGCCCATAAGATTGATGAAGAGCCGGACACACAAACCCATGGTATTTATCACCTTTAACTAAATAACTGTAACTTGATTTATATATACTATCTTCTGCTATTAGTTTGACCTGATTATTAATGACTTTAAAAACCGAAGTAATAATTATATGAAAATCAACGGTTTGAATTACCAATTCTAATTCATTATCTCCGTCAAAATCATAAACATTAAAAGAACAATCCGGCTCCTGATATCCGCCGGTAGAACCTCCGTTAGGCACTATAATTTCAATATATTCATCATTGATTATAAAGTCTTTGAGTGTTTGCTCTTTTGTGCCAAAAGCAGACGCCTTTGTTGTAAACAAAGGTGTGAATCCTGTTCCGCAAATTGCAAACGTGCCAAATACAATAGTCAGGCAAAGAACAACAGATAAACACTTCTTAAACAGATTTGCTTTCATACAAACATCCCTCTTCTTGTTTAGTATAATCTTATTATTACATACAATGAACAAAATATCAAACATAAAATAAAGAGCTGCCCGTTATGGCTAAAGGCGGAGCCAAACCGCGGCGGTGCCGGACAGGGCAAAGACTGCAAGAAAAAACTCTGTCGGATAAAAACGTTGAGCACAGAATTGCGCTGATTCTCAAACTGTCAAAGTCGGGAAACTGAAATGGCACCGGCATTTCCTGCCTTTCTCTCCGCTTGACAAAGGTGGCCCGGATTGGTATATTTATAAGGATAAATATATAAATAAAAAAGACATCATAAAAGCAGAAAAAACACAGAAAACACATACAAGGCGGTTTATATATGAGCTTAGTAAAATCAATAGAAATGCTCCTAAAAGCGCAGGCGGGCGGCTATGCGGTAGGGGCATTCAACGCGGAAAATCTTGAGATGATTCAGGCGATAGTCGCCGCGGCGGAAAAGGCGGGCTCGCCCGTAATAATTCAGACAACGCCCGGCACTCTCGGCTACGCTCCCCCCGAGGCATTCGCGGGCGCGGCGTGCGCTCTTGCAAAGGCGGCGGATGTGCCCGTTGCGGTGCATCTTGACCACGGCAGTTCCTTTGAACTCGCGAAACGCTGCAAGGAGGCGGGCTACACCTCTCTTATGATAGACGGCTCCCTTCTGCCGTTTGAGGAAAATGTCGCTCTCACGCGCTCGGTTGTTGAAATGGCGGGCGATATCCCCGTTGAGGCGGAGCTCGGCACCGTAGGCGGCAAAGAAGACAGCCATTCGGCCGGCATTCAGTACACGGACCCCGCTCTCGCCGCGGATTTTGTTTCGCGCACGGGAGTTTCAAGCTTCGCGCCCGCAATCGGTACGGCTCACGGCATATATAAAGACACACCGGAGCTAAAAATCGACCTGCTCAGGGAAATAAACGCAAGGGTCGGCGTGCCCCTCGTGCTTCACGGTACAAGCGGCGTGCCCGATGAAACGGTGCGCGAGTGCATTGCTTCGGGCATCTGCAAGGTGAATTACGCCACGGACCTTCGCAAAGCGTTTTCGCAGGCGGTGCGCACCGCGCTTGACAATATGCCCGACGCGATTGACCCGAAAAAATTCCTCAAAGAGGGCAGGGCGGCAGTCGAAACGCGCGTTATGGAGCTGATTGATGTTTGCGGCAGCTTCGGAAAGGCATAAGATGAACAAATATCTTGTCGGAATCGATATAGGCACCTCGGCCTGCAAAGCGGCGGCTTTCACTCTTGACGGCGCGCTTGCCGCGCAGGCTGCTGAGGGCTATGAAACGGAATATCCCGCCCCGGGTATGGCTCAGCAAAACCCCGATGACTGGTGGGCGGCGGTCACACGCGCCCTCAGGAGCATCACGGCGGAAATCGAACCCTCGGAAATAGCGGCTGTCGGCGTTGACGGGCAGAGCTGGTCCGCCGTCGCCGTTGACAGAGACGGGAACGCTCTTTGCCCCACACCGATATGGACGGACACAAGAGCGACGCGCGAATGCGCGCGGATGCTCGAAATCCTGCCGGCGGAAAAGTGGTTTGAAACGGCGAAAAACCCCGTTCAGCCGGGCTACACTCTTCCGAAAATTCTGTGGTATAAAAACAACATTCCGGAAATATACGAAAAGACGGACAAAATTCTGCAGTCAAACAGTTTTATTGTTCTTCGCCTTACGGGCGAAATCTCGCAGGACCTCTCACAGGGCTACGGCCTGCAGTGCTTTGATATGAACAAGGGCAGGTGGCGTGAAGAAATTCTTGCCCTGCTCGGCATTGATTCCGCGCTTCTTCAGGCGCCCGTGCCCTGCACAGCGGTTGCGGGCAGAGTAACGGCAAAAGCGGCGCAGGAAACAGGTCTCAGGGAAGGCACCCCCGTTGTCGCGGGCGGACTTGACGCCGCGTGTGCCGCTCTCGGAGTGGGCGCGACCCGCCCCGGAAGGACACAGGAGCAGGGCGGCCAGGCAGGCGGTATGAGCATCTGCACCCGGAGCAGCGACAGCGACCCGGGGCTGATTATGAGTTATCACGTTGTGCCCGGTATGTGGCTTCTTCAGGGCGGCACTACGGGAGGCGGCGGCGCGCTGCGCTGGCTTCGCACGCTGATTTCGCCCGACATAAGCTTTAAAGAGATGGATACCCTCGCCGAAAGCGCCCCCGCAGGGAGCGGCGGACTGATTTTCCTGCCTTATCTTGCCGGTGAGAGAAGCCCGATATGGAATCCCGGAGCAAAAGGCGTTTTCTTCGGCATGACTTATGCCCATACAAGAGCGCATTTAATCCGCGCCGTTATGGAGGGCACGGCTTACGCCCTGCGTCATAACATTGAAACCGCCGCGAAAGCCGGCGCAAAAGCGGATGTGATGAGGGCTATGGGAGGAAGCGCCGCGAGCGGAATATGGACTCAGATAAAAGCCGATGTCACGGGCAGCGTCATCGAAGTGCCGGAAAGCGCAAACGCAACGGTGCTCGGCGCGGCTCTCCTCGCAGGAGAGGGCGCGGGAGTTTATTCCTCGGCGGCGGACGCTGCGGAGGAGATTGTGCGCATTGACCGCACGCACACTCCCGATAATTCAAACAGAAACATATATGATGACGGCTATGCGAAATATCTTGAGCTTTACAGCCGTCTTGAACCTATGATGAGCAAAGGAGAAACACTATGAAGGCGGCAGTTCTTTACGGCAACGAGGACCTCAGGTATGACGAGTGGGAGACCCCCGTCTGCGGCGACAATGAAGTTAAAGTCCGCATAAGGGCGGCCGGCATCTGCGGCAGCGACGTGCCCCGTGTGCTTCATAACGGCGCTCACTTTTACCCCGTTGTGCTCGGCCACGAATTCAGCGGAGACGTTGTCGAAACAGGAAAAAATGTCACTAAAATAAAAGTGGGCGACACCGTGAGCGGCGCGCCCCTTCTGCCCTGTATGGAATGTGAGGACTGCAGAAAAGGCGACTTCGCCCTTTGCAAGAACTATTCGTTTATCGGCAGCCGTCAGCAGGGGAGTTTCGCCGATTATGTTGTAATACCCGAGGCAAACGCCGTTAAATACGATTCATCCGTCCCCTATGAGCAGGCGGCTATGTTTGAGCCCTCCGCTGTGGCGGTGCACGGCCTGCTTCACGCGGGCATAAACTCAGGCACAGTCGCGGTGCTCGGGCTTGGCACAATAGGAATATTCGCCCTGCAGTGGGCAAAAATTCTCGGCGCGGAAAAGACGGTCGCTTTTGATATTGATGACAGCCGCCTTGCTCTCGCGCGCAGAATGGGCGCTGACGAAACCGTTAACACGCTTAAACCGGAGTTTCTCGACGAAGCGAAAGCCCTCACGGGGGGCAGGGGATTTGACGCGGTGATTGAGTCCGCGGGCAGCCCGGTCACGATGAAGATGGCGTTTGCTCTCGCCGCGAACAAAGCGAAACTCTGCTTTATCGGCACGCCTCACAGAGAGCTTGCCTTCACCCCCGCCGAGTGGGAGAATATGAACCGCAAGGAGTTCACGCTCACCGGCAGCTGGATGAGCTATTCCGCGCCCTTCCCCGGCAGGGAATGGGACCTCACCGCGGAGCATTTTGCGGACGGCTCGCTTAAATTTGACCCGGAATTCATTTTCCGTACCTACCCGATGAGTCAGGCGGCTGAAGCTTTCGCGCTTTACAAAAATCCCTCGCAGGTACACGGAAAAATAATGCTTATAAATGACTGAACGGAGGAAATAATAATGAACGCTGTTAATCCCTCACTCGTACCGGCCGTCACCCTTTCAACAGGCGAAAAGATACCCTGCATCGGCATGGGCACCTTCGGCAGCGACCGCTTCACACCGGAGCAGGTGAGCGAGGCCGTCGCGGGAGCAATACGCGCGGGCTACCGCCTATTTGACTGCGCGTCCGTTTACGGCAACGAGGACCTCATCGGCAAAGTGTTTGAAGACGCGATTAATGAAGGCGTGCTCACACGCGAGGAGCTTCTTGTGACATCAAAGGTCTGGAATGATATGCACGGCAGGGGAGATGTGCTCCTCTCCTGCGCAAAATCACTGCGCGACCTCAGACTTGACTACCTTGATTTCTATTTTGTGCACTGGCCCTTCCCCAACTATCACGCCCCCTTCTGCGACGGCGACAGCCGCAACCCGGACAGCAAGCCCTTCTCCGTTGAGGAGTTTATGTCCACCTGGAGGCAGATGGAAAAGCTGTATGATATGGGCCTTGTGCGCAATCTCGGCATGAGCAGCATGACCATCCCCAAGCTTGAGGCGGTGCTGCCGCTCTGCCGTATAAAACCCACGGTTATTGAAATGGAGCTTCACCCCTGTTTCCAGCAGGGCGAGCTTTTCGACTATGTTGTTTCAAAAGGAATTCAGCCCATCGGCTTCTGCCCCATCGGCAGCCCCACAAGACCCGATCGCGACACCACACCCGATGACATCGCGGATATTCAGGTGCCCGAGATTGTTGAAATCGCGAAGGCGCACGGCGTTCATCCCGCCGTCATCTGCCTTAAATGGGCGGTGCAGAGAGGGCAGATACCCATTCCGTTCTCGGTACACGAAAACGAGTATGTTTCCAATCTCAGATGCACTGTTGAAGATCCCCTCACCGCGGAGGAACTCGAAATCCTGAAGGGCGTTGACAAAAACTGCCGCCTGATTAAGGGCCAGGTTTTCCTGTGGCCGGGCGCCGATTCCTGGCACGACCTCTGGGATGAGGACGGCACGATTACAAAATAAATTTTCATCATAAAAAGAAAGGGGGCAGATTATGTCTGAGATTATCGTTGCGGGCGCGGGTCACGGCGGCGTTACGGCCGCTATGCTGCTGAGCGCGGCGGGCCACAATGTGACCGTCTATGAAAAATGCGAAAAGGGCGAAACCGGGCTCGATCAGAAGGATTCTCTCGACGCTGCCGCCCTCGAATACGCGGGGCTCGAAATCCCCGAAGAATTTAACGCGCCGGGCAACGTTATCACATTTGTGCCCCTTGAGGACGATGTTAACCCCGTCACTCTGCCCGCGCCGAAAAACTACCGCAACCTCACCGTTGAGCGCAGGGAGTTTATAGAGTGGCTCATCGGCCTTGCGGAGAATGCCGGAGTAAAATTCGTTTTCGGCTGCGCGGTGAAAGGCCCCGTTTTTCTCGGCAGCAGAGTTGCCGGAATAGAGGCGGACGACGGCGTGCATTACGCGGACCTTGTGATTGACTCCGCCGGTGTGCACTCGCCGCTGAGGAAAAATCTGCCGGCGTATTTCGGCATTGACCGCGAACCCGCATATTATGACCTGCTTCACACCTACCGCGCCTATTTTGACCGCATCCCCGGCGTTGAGGCGCCTGAAAATCTTTATAACATCTATGTCAAAGAGGACGGCACGGACGGTTTCCGCTGGGCGATAACCGAGGAAAAGGATGTTGACGTGCTTCTCGTCAGATTTCCCGAGATGAATTATTCCGATGTTGCCCAGGGTCTGCTCGCGGTCGCGACATTTAATCCGCATATGGACAAAAACCTTGTGCGCGGCGGCAAATTCGCGGATATCCCGGTGCGCCAGCCGGCCGCCGTGCTGACAGCCGACGGCTATGCCCTTATCGGCGACAGCGCGTTTATGACTTACCCGGTCAAGGGCTCGGGTATGGCGTACGCGATAAAGGCGGGCAAAATCCTCGCGGACACCGTGATGCAGGACGAAAACCGCAAATTCACCGCCGAAACTCTCTGGGAGTATCAGCGCAGATTCTTTAAGGAAATCGGTTTCGGCGCCTGCCGCCTCGCCATAATAAAAAATATTCTGCCCTATATGACCGCGGACGAAATCAACGAAGTTTTCAAGCGCGGAATGGTTTCAAGCGACGAGCTTAAAATGCTCACGGACGGAAGCCTGCCCAAGAGCCGCCTGATTACAATAGTGCGCGAAAAGCTGAAGATAATGGGTGATGTGCCCGAATTCAAGGACCATATGACCGACATTCTCGGCTGGTTCGGCCGCTTCGCCGCAGTTGAGGCGACCTTCCCCTCAAAATACAGCGAGGAAGGCATGCTCAAATGGGCAGCGAAATATAACAGGTTTTTTGATTCAATAAGAAAACCGCCGGAGGAAAATCCCGAGGCGGAATAAAAATAAAAAGCACCCTGCTCCGGCAGGGCGCTTTAATTATGTATTATTACATTTCCGCAAGAGTTGTTGATGTTGCGGGGTCCTCGTAGTTGAAGTCGTAGGTTACTTCGGAATAGTAGTTGAAGTTAACGGGCGCGGTGCCTATTGAGGCGAGGTCGCCCTGACCGGTCACGTTCATCGCGGCATCGATGGATTTCTCGCATCTGAGCTGCGTGATTTCGTCGGTCTCAACATTGATTGTGAGGATGATTGTGTACTCCTTGTAGGTGAGAGTCGGCTCCTCAACGGTGAGATATTTCTCCGCCTTCGCGAATTCATCGAGCATATACTGCACCTTTTTCTTCGCGGCCGCCTTTTCGGCAACGCCTGCGGGCACGGGGCTCACAAGCTTCACGGTCACGCGCCTCACGGCGCCTTCGTCGGCGCAGGTCGCGCTCTCAACCTCGGCGGCGGTGATGTCGGGCAGGTAACTCTCGCCGTTCGCAATCGCGAAATCATATATGCCCGCGCCGTATTCCATACTGTCATCGGCGTTTTTGGTGAAATACTTTTTGAGGCCGGCGAACGCGGCGTTAATATATTCGTTTTCGCTGTACGCGATGCTGTCGCCATTTTCGTCGGTCGCTTTGCCGAGGCTGTTTCTCTCGCTCATATTTACGGCCGCCTTGCCGTCCTTGAGCGCGGCGATTTCGGAAACGAAATACTTGAATATCTCCGCGGTGTTCGTTTTGAGCGCCTCGGGCGAATACTCGGTGTCGGTCACCACGTTGCGGTTTTCGTCAAGCGAGCTCGTGATGTCCGTGGGCAGGGGAGTTTTAATATTGATTTCGGATGTGGTTTCGGTGTCGTCCTCTGTCAGGGCGCAGCCCGCAAAGCCGAAAATCAATGCAAAAACGAGAATAATCGCAAGCAGGGGGGCAAATTTTGATTTCATAACCGGTTCTCCTTTCGGATATTATACATCAAGACCCTTTTCGTCGTAGAGGAATGCTGTTTCAAGCACAATGCCTACGCCCGCCTCAATTGTTTTGAGGTCAAGGTTGTCGGCAGTATCAAGGCGTGTGTGATAGTAGCGCGCGGGGGCGGGATCCATCGCGGCAAAGCAGGTGGCCTTCATGCCGCCCTTTGTGATTGCTGCGGCGTCGGATGAGCCGAACGATACGGTTTTATAGGGAAGGTCAAAGCCGGCGAGAGCGGCTCCCTCTTTGAGGAGCTTTGAAACCTCGGCGTCATTTTTGACGGTGCCGGTCATATCCTTATTGTAAACGCTCATAAAGTCATAGTCTCTGACGGTGTCGAGCCCGACAAATACGGTGGGCACGTCCTCAAGCTCTTTGCCGTGCGCCTTTACAAAAGCTTTTGCGCCTCTGAGGCCCGCTTCTTCCGAGCCGGTGAGCACCACCATAACCTCGGTGTTTTCAAAGCGGATGTCGTTATCCTGCATGAAGCGGGGAAGGGCCATTGAGCAAAGGCAGCCGGAGAGGTTGTCGTTTGCGCCGTCAACGGGTCTCTTGGGGTTATAGAAAAGGAGTTCAAACAGGAAGGCGGGAACAAGGCATACAGCAACAACCGAAAGAATCCATACCGTTTTGCTCTGTGTGATATCCGCGCCCCTGACGCTCATAACAAGAGCCATAACATTGATAACCGTGGTGTAAACAAGGCCGAGAAGGCCGATGATGATTGCGGGAAGCACAAGCTTCGGGCCGCCCCAGTAGGTGAAACGCCATTCGGGCGCGGAATCCGCGTGACCGGAGAAGATGATTCTCTTTTTTACTTCGCCCGAGGGCTTCCTCACGGCAACAATGTTGTGCGAGGTTTTCTTGGGCATAAACGGGTCGAGAGTTTCTTTATAGAAAAGGAATTCGGTGATAACAAAGAAGATTGCGAGCACGAGCAGAGCGGTTGCGACAGCCGTGAAAATGAGGGGCAGCTTACCGGTCACAAAATGAGCGGCAAAGATGAGAGCGGCGCCCGCAACTCCCGCGAAAACGGCAACCTGCACCCACGCCATGAATGCCGCGGGGGCGAGTCTGAATTCCTCGGTGCGCACCTCGTCACAGCTTGTGCGAAGGTCATTCGCGAGCCACTCCTGCGCCTCAAGTTCTTTTTCGGAGCCGGAGGGCCTGGGGCCGACTTCCTTGCATACTTTCTTTATGTTTCGCGCCACATAGTTTGCGTACATGCGTCTGTCGGACACATAATTCTTAACACAGTTTTCAGGTCTCAAATTTCTTTCCTCCCTTATGCTTTGTTGAGGTATTCCTCAAGGCACTTGCCGGAATCTTTGATTATTTTCGCGTTTTCAACGCCCACATATCTCCAGTGCCAGGGCTCGTATATTATTTTGGTAACGTCCTGCTTGTCTTTGGGGTAGCGCAGGATGAAGCCGTAGTCTGCGGCATGCTCGCAGAGCCATTTGAACTCGTCTGATCTTTCAAAGTTCTGCTCAAGAGAGCATATATCCATTGCGAAACCGAGGTTATGCTCGCTTGTGCCGGGCGGCAGTATGATTTTCGCCGCCTCCTGAGTGGCCTTTGTCCTGTTCATACCCTGATTTATATATTTTGAAATCTTGTTTTCAAAATTGTTGCGCTGAAGGCTGTAGCTGCGGTAGCCGGAAACGGTTTCAAGTATGATGCCGTCCTTCTTCGCCGCGAGGTACATGTCATTGTAGTGAGGGGCAACGCGGGAATCCAGTTTTTTGCTGTCCGGATCCGATTTCACGGAGGGCACAAGCTCGGGGGGCACATATCCCTCGGGCAGAATGTAATCGCGGTTCACGAGAATAAGGGTCCAGTCCGCCTCATTGAGATTGGCGGGCTGCGGGTTGAAGCCGGCGTATGAATACTCGTAGTCCGAGAGCGTGGCCGGAGCTTTCGTGGTGCCTGCCGGAGTTGACGGCTTTGCGGTTGAGGCCGCCGTTGAAGAGGCCGTGCTTCCCGCAACAGTGGTCAGCACGCTCCCGGGCACGGTTGCTGACGTTGAGGGGGTTACGCGGCCGGACTGCGTGATGTTTGCCGCCGAAGAGCTCCTCGATGCCGGGTCGCCCGCAATGCCTGTTGTGAACAGGGCGGAAGTGTTGTCTTCTATGAGGAATGTGTTGCTGTCCGGCACGGTCACTTCGGTCGGAATCACAAATTCCTCCGTCAGAGATGATGCTGTGCTGTCCTCATAAGCGAGTGTGCCGGATGAATTCGCGTAGTCGCGGTCCGTTTCTATGCCGGCGCTGCTGCCGCCGCGCGTTACGATTGCTCTTATGCAGAATATTGCCGCGAAAACGGCGAGAGTCGCGCACGCGCCTGCTGCAAGTCTTTTAACCATAAGAATCTCTCCCTTCGGCTTACGCCTGCTGAGATTTGAGCGACTCCATCTTGAGGTAAGCGTTTATGAAGCCGTCTATGTCACCGTCCATAACTGCCTGGATGTTGCCCATCTCATAGCCGGTGCGGTGGTCTTTTGCGAGTGTGTAGGGCATGAAAACGTAGGAGCGTATCTGGCTGCCCCAGGCGATTTCCCTCTGCTCGCCTTTGATGTCGTCTATCTTGTCAAGGTGCTCTCTCTCTTTGATTTCAATGAGCTTCGATTTAAGCATCTTCATTGCCACTTCTCTGTTCTGGTGCTGGCTTCTCTCCACCTGGCAGGCGCATACGATGCCCGTGGGGATGTGCGTGATACGCACGGCGGAGGAGGTTTTGTTAACCTTCTGGCCGCCCGCGCC
>DBWO01000018.1 GCA_002309055.1 Ruminococcaceae bacterium UBA1236 | reverse complement strand
CAGGCCTTCCTGGAACTGCATCCCACCAAGTACGCTGAAGAACTCGTTAAGAGAATGGAAGCCAGCGGCGCAAAGGCATACCTTGTCAACACCGGCTGGAACGGCACAGGCAAGCGTATCTCCATTAAGGACACCAGGGGTATCATAGACGGCATTCTCGGCGGCAGCATCCTTTCCGCCCCCACCAAAATGATCCCCTACTTCAACTTCGAGATTCCCACCGAGCTTGAAGGCGTTGACCCCGCGATTCTCGACCCGCGCGACACTTACGCGAACCCCGCAGAGTGGGAAGAGAAGGCAAAGGACCTTGCCGGCAGATTCATCAAGAACTTTGCGAAGTACGAAGGCAATGAGGCAGGCAAGGCGCTTGTTCCCGCCGGCCCTCAGCTCTGAGTTCACGCAGACTTACTGAGCGGAAAACAAACGGATAAGTAAATTTAGAGGCCCACAGGCAAAAACCTGTGAGCCTCTTTTTATCAGTCTTTTTATCAGTTATATTTCGGCAGGAAGTCGCCGTGAGCTTCGATAAGGTCATCAACCATCTTTTTGATGGTGTCTATGTCGAGCTCGCTGCCTGTGTGCGGGTCAAGCATCGCCGCCTGATAGATGTGCTCCTTCTTCCTTGTGCGGGCGGCTTCAATGGTAAGCAGCTGCACGTTAATGTTTGTCATGTTCATCGCCGCGCACTGCACGGGAAGGACGCCCACGTGGCAGGGATTCACGCCGTAGCCGTTCACAAGGCAGGGCACCTCAACGCACGCCTCCGCGGGCAGGTTGGTGATGAGATGGTCTGTGTTGAGCACGTTGCCGCCTATCTGATAGGGCTTTGACTCAACTATTGACTCCATGATGTGCGAGGCGTATTCGTTGGAGCGGTCGTGCTCCTTCACGCCGTTTTCAAGCATATCGGCATAGTCTTTTTTCCATCTCTCAATCTGGTTCACACAGCGGCGCGGATATTCATCAAGAGGGATGTTGTATCTCTCGATAAGCTCCGGATATTTTGATTTGATATAAAACATATTGTATTCGGAGTTATGCTCGCTTGACTCGGTCACATAGTAACCGAAATTCTTAATGTATTCAAGGCGCACCTTGTTATAACATTCGGGGTCGTCAAGCTTGTAGTTCAGCTTTTCGAGGCGGCTCTTGATTTCGGGATAGAGGTCATTGCCGTCCCTGTCTTTAATTTCGAGCAGCCAGGCCATATGGTTAATGCCTGCGATAAGCTCTTTTTTACCCTCGATTTTATCCTCGAGGCCCACTTCGTTCAGCAGCGATTCGCCGCACACCTGCACGCTGTGGCAAAGGCCTACCGTCTTTATGCCGGTGTATCTCTGCATATATCCCGAGAGCATCGCCATTGGGTTAGTGTAGTTGAGGAAGAGCGCGTCGGGGCAGACCTCCTCCATATCCTTTGCGAAATCAGCCAGTACGGGGATGGTACGGAGCGCCCTCATAATGCCGCCGATGCCGAGCGTGTCGGCGATTGTCTGACGAAGGCCGTATTTCTTGGGCACCTCAAAATCTATGATTGTGCAGGGGTCATAGAGACCCACCTGAATGGCGTCCACCACAAAGCTCGCGCCTCTGAGGGCTTCCTTCCTGTTTTCAACGCCGTGATAGCATTCGATTTTGCCGTAGCCGCCCTTTGCCTTGCGGATTGCCTCGAGAATAACGCGGCTCTCTTCAAGGCGCTGAGCGTCGATATCATAGAGAGCGAAAACGCTGTCACGAAGCGATTCAACGCACATGCAGTCACCTATAACATTTCTTGCGAAAACGGTGCTTCCCGCACCCATAAAGGTTATTTTCATATTATGTCTCCCTTCGCAAAAGGCGGATTACCACCTGTTCTCAACATATTCGCAGAATGCGTACATATCCTTGATTTCGAGCTTTGTGCCGTCGTCAAGCACAACGGTGCCGTTCCAGATGCCGTGCACCTGATGGCTGTTCATCCTCATAACAAGGGCGTTTGTGTCGCCGTGATTATCATAAAACGGCTGCATCGTCATATCAAATCTGCCGTCCTCGGATACAAAGTGCCACGGCTTAAGATAGCCGTCCGGCTTCGGGAACGCTTCCACATCCACCGCGCCGATTTTGTGCGCCTTGCCGTCATAGAAAAGGCAGGTCTCCGTAGCGTGGCTCTCGTCGCCGATGCCCCAGGTGATTTCAAATCCGAACAGATGCTTTTCGCCGTTCGCGTCCGTCAGATAAGTGGAGCCGTTGCCCCAGTACCACACAAGGCTGTAGGGCGTGCATACCCTGCCCCAGTCAAGCACGCAGAAGGTGTTATCCTTGCTGAAAGAAAATACTCTGTCGCCGAGCTTGTATGTGCCCTCGCAGGGCATGCAGTTCTGCTTGGTAGTCATAAAGTATCTGTCGGGGTGACCGGCGAAAGGAAGCACGGTGGTGATATTTTCAAGGCCGGGCATAATATCCATTGTGAAATTGCATTCAACATTGCCCATCTTGAAATAAAGGGTGCGGGAGGTCTCTTTGGTGTCAAACTCAAACTCCGCGCCGCCGAATGACATTTTAGAGTGATTCGGCACATCGCCCTTTGGAGGAAGCACATACTTGTCTTTGCCGCCGAGGAAGAATGCCGCCTTGTTTTTGAGGCGCTTGCCGCCCTTGAGGTCATCAATCGCGGCGGCAACATATCCGCCGAGCGAAATGTTGGCAAAGCTGACCTGAGCCATAAATTCGCCGTTTGAAATCTGATAGAATTCCCATTCCTTGCGACGCATCTTTGCCTTGACATTGTTGCGGTCATAGTCAAAAACGTTGTGCCTTGCCCAGCCTTTAGCGAGCAGGGTTCCGTCCGGCGCGAGCAAGGGCGTCGGCTCGGTGTACTCCGTCTGACTGCTTTTCCAGGTGCCCTTCATCCAGCTTTCATATGTTTTTTCCATCTGAATACCCCTTTCTTATTCAAACAGTTTTGCGAACTTTTCGGTTGACGCGAGCGAGAGAAATCCGTCCGTGCCGACAATTATATGGTCGGCAAGTTTTATGCCGGTTTCCGCAAGAAGCCGCGCAGTCTCCTTCGTGAGGTCTATGTCACTCGCCGAAGGCGCCGCCTCCGCGCCCGGGTGATTGTGCGCGATAATCACGCTGTCGGCATCCTCATCAAAGGCAAATTCAAGGATTGAGCGCTTGTCCGCCGTTACGGCGTCCGCGCCGCCCTCGCAGAGGATTCTGCCCGCCGTCATCATACCCACGGCGTTGATGCAGGCGGCGTAAAGCATCTCTTTATCGCAGCCTTTAAGCTCACCGTAAATCTTTGCCGCGATTTCACCGGGGCTTATAAGGCAATCCGGCGCCTTTTTCGCGCCCCCCGCCCTCGCGGCGATTTCCGGCAGCAATGAGAGCAGAAGAGATGAGCTCTCGCCCATACCTTCAAACGCTTCAAGCTCGCGCGGGTCCGCGCAGGCAATGCCCTTGAGTGAGCCGTATTTTTCAATCAGTTTCTCCGCAATGGGTTTTGTGTCTTTACGCGGTATGGCGTAAAACAGGAGGAGCTCGAGAATTGCCGTATCCGGCATATTTTCACAGCCGGTTTTGCGGAATTCATCCCGCACTCTCTGCCTGTGGTCCCTGTGCGGATATTTGTTTTTATCCATATTTTTTCACCTGAATATCATTATATATCAATTATATTCCGATTGCAATATCGGAGAAAATAAAAAACAAGGCACACTAAATTGTGTGCCTTGAAAACATATTATATAAGTCCGCCGTCAATGACAATAACCTGACCCGTAATGTAGGAGGCCCCTTCGCCGGCGAGAAATGCGACTGCCTTGGCAACTTCTTCCGGTGTGCCGAAACGGCCCGCGGGAATTTCTTCCGCAAAATCAGCCTTTTCGCTTTCGCTGAGGTTGTTGTTCATCTTTGTGTCAATGGCGCCGGGAGCGACGCAGTTTACCTGAATGCCGCTGGGAGCAAGCTCTTTCGCGAGAGCTTTTGTAAGGCCGATAACCGCCGCTTTCGTCGCGGAGTAAAGCACCTCACACGAAGCGCCCTTAACGCCCCACATAGACGAAATGTTGATTATTCTGCCCTCTTTCATTTTCACCATATAAGGCGTACAGACCCTGCAGATGTCGTAAACACTTCTGAAGTTTACGCTCATAAGCCTTGCGTAGTCCTCTTCGTCAGTGTCGGTGAAAAGCTTCTGCAGAGCTGCTCCCGCGCAGTTTACAACGGCGTAGAAGCCGCCGAAATCCGCCTGCGCCTTTTCAAAAACGCTTTTCGCCTCACCGCTTACGGTGAAATCCGCCTTATATATTTCGCATCTTCCGCCTGCCGAAACAATCTGCTCGCGAAGCCCGTTCGCTTCTTCGCCGCCTGAGCAGTAGCACGCCGCGACATCAAAGCCGTTTTTTGCAAGCTCAAGCGCACAGGCGCGGCCTATGCCGCCCGATGCCCCCGTTATGAAAACCGCTTTTGCCATATTATCCGAGAAGAGCCGCAAGCTGGTCTTCATTTGAGATGTTGCCGAGGTTGAAGTAACCGGTGGGAGCTACAAACTTGGATTTGTCAACGGTGTTTGTGATGCTCTCATATTCGATGATGGTGGTGTTGCCGGACTTGTCAACGGACTCCACTCTCTTGAGGTTGTCGCCCTGATAATAGTACTTAACTTCGGAGCCGTCCTCATCCTCATAAATATCAACGTTGTATGTAACACCGCCTACGGAAACCTGACCGGATGACTTGTATTCGCCTATTAATTCGGGATCCTTATCGGGGTCTGTATACTGGTCAACGCCGTTGAGAATCTCATCCAGAGAATCGGAAGGAAGCTCCATATAAGCCCTGATTGAGGGGATGTAAATGATGCACTTGCCGTCCTTGATGAGCGCGCGGATGGTGATGTATCTGTTGCCGTCAATGGGGAACTGACTTTCCATATACATATTGTTGCCCGAACGCATAACCGTAAAGGGAACTATGGAAGTTTCACCGTTGGGGGCAACGTTCTTTGCCGTCATCTTGATTGTGTACTGCTTGTTCTTCTTGATTTCGGCGGCAAAATCGTCCATCGCAGAGCGCCTGGGAGTGCCGTTATCCGAGAGAGGAGGTGAAACCTCTTTCATTTCGTCGGTATCAATGAGCTCATCGGAGATTGTAAGCTCCGCCTGCTGCTCCTCAAGGTATTCCGCGCCGTCTTCATTGGGATCTGTAAGGCCCTCAAAGAATTCAGAAATATTTTCGGGCAGAGTCTGTGTTTCGCCGGCAACGGTTTGCCCGTTTTTGCCCGTAACGGTTGTGGAAGGATTGTACTGAGTCTGGCCGACATCCTTCTTTTCTACGACAACCACATTGCCCAGATCATCTTTATAGACATACTCGGTTTCACCGGTATCTTCATTAAGCTGTGTTTCAACCTCATGAGTCTCACCGATGCTGTCAACCACGAACATGCCGTTGTTGTAGTTTTCGCCCTCATTTTTACTGCCCTTTTCAACCTTGCGGCAGGCGCCGAGCGCAAAGGCAATTGAAAAAACGAGCGATACAGCAATGATGCCCTTCATTTTCATAGTCGCATTCACCTCATATGGGAATAGTTTTACAACTAAAAGAATACATTTTTTTATGCGCTAAATCAAGAGTATTTTATGGAAATATAATATTATAATTGTAAAGATATTGTTGCTAAATTGTGAAGAGCGAACAATTTACGCCCCAAATAATCACTTTTTTCAAAAAAAAGGCTTGAAAAAACAGGCAATGTAAAGTATAATACCCGAGTACCCCAAACGAGGTAATTGATTATATGCTACTGTGGCTCAGTTGGTCGAACCGCCGAAGCGCTTCCTGCGGAAGATGAAGCGAGGCGGTGAGATGAAGAAACAAGGAGAATTGCGATGCGAAAGCGAGCAAGGCGACTATGTTTCTGAGGGTAGAGCAGCGCATTCCCGGGCTAAAAAAGATAATATCGTTATATGCTACTGTGGCTCAGTTGGTCGAACCGCCGAAGCGCTTCCTGCGGAAGATGAAGCGAGGCGGTGAGATGAAGAAACAAGGAGAATTGCGACGCGACAGCAAGCAAGGCGACTATGTTTCTGAGGGAAGAGCAGCGCATTCCCGAGCTAAAAAAGATAATATCGTTATATGCTACTGTGGCTCAGTTGGTCGAACCGCCGAAGCGCTTCCTGCGGAAGATGAAGCGAGGCGGTGAGATGAAGAAACAAGGAGAATTGCGATGCGAAAGCGAGCAAGGCGACTATGTTTCTGAGGGGAGAGCAGCGCATTCCCGGGCTAAAAAAGATAATATCGTTATATGCTACTGTGGCTCAGTTGGTAGAGCAGCGCATTCGTAATGCGCAGGCCGTCGGTTCGAGTCCGACCAGTAGCTCCAGAGAAGCACCGCACTGCGGTGCTT
>DBWO01000048.1 GCA_002309055.1 Ruminococcaceae bacterium UBA1236 | reverse complement strand
CGATGGGAATCCAGTCGCTCGCGTATTCCGTATCGGAAGAATTGTTTTTGCAGATTATATTATCCGTAAGGACGGCGCTTGCCGCCGCGTTCCTAGGTATAGTAGCATGTGTGCCGTTGACTATCGAGGCAAATGACTTGAGCCCCGCGTAGCTTGAAATTTCATAGCGGTTATCAGCCTCGTTCCACGCAATGCCGTCATCATCCGCCGACACGCTCATAAGCCCCGCGCTCACCGCGCCGAGCACGAGCAGAACCGAAAGCAAAAGTGATAAAAATTTCTTTAAAGTGTTCATTATAATCTCTCCCGTTTTTATCGGACTGTTTGTTCTGTATACCGGCAAAAAGCAGCCCTGCAGATTTACCGGCAGGGCCGCAATATTGATTGCTTATTCTGCTTTTTCCTGAGAATCGGCCTGAGGAGCCGCTGCGGGAGCTTTGGAGCAGACGAGATTTACGATGATGCCGAGGATGAGAGCGCAGGCAACCTCTGTGAGGGTGACCTTGCCGATTGTGAGCGACATGCCGCCGATGCCCGCGATGAGGATGGTGGCAACCACAAAGAGGTTTCTGTTGTCGCCCAGGTCAACGCCCTGAATCATCTTGAGACCGCTCACGGCGATGAAGCCGTAAAGGGTGATGCACACGCCGCCCATAACGCATGAGGGAATGGTTGCGAGGAAGGTGACGAAGGGAGCGATGAAAGATGAAATAATGGCGAGAACTGCCGTTGCGAGGATTGTTACGATTGAAGCGTTGCCGGTAATTGCTACACAGCCGACGGACTCGCCGTAGGTGGTGTTCGGGCAACCGCCGAAGATGGCGCCGACCATTGAGCCGATACCGTCGCCGAGAAGAGTTCTGTGAAGGCCGGGCTCCTCAAGAAGCTCCTGACCGATGATTGATGAAAGATTCTTGTGGTCCGCGATATGCTCCGCGAAAACAACGAAGGCAACGGGGATGTAGGCAACTGCGATTGTGGCCACATAGCTTGCCTTGATTTCACCGACGCTCTTGAACGCCTGAACAAATGTGAAATCGGGAACCCAATGCATTTCCTTGAAGAGTGAGAAATTGATGAGCACGAGATTTGCGTTGCCGGTCTTTGTGCCGACAGCGGTGAATATTGCGGCAACCGCGTAGCCGGCCGCTATACCGATGATGAAGGGAATGAGCTTTGTAAACTTTTTGCCGTAAACGGAGCTGATGATAACCACAAAGAGGGTTACAAGAGCGCAAAGGAAGCCTGCCCAGTTGATGCCGATGGCTTCGCCTGCTTCGTTGGTGATCTGAGGCACAGCGTCACCTATGGCATTGCCCGCAAGGGAAAGACCGATGATTGCAACCGTGGGGCCGATAACTACCGCGGGCATGAGCTTGGAAATCCAGTCAACTCCCGCAATCTTTACCACGATGGCGATAACTACATAAACAAGACCCGCGAAAATGGCGCCGATGATGAGGCCTGCAAAACCGGAAGCCGCGGAAGCCGCGCCGCCGAAAGCCGCAAACATAGAGCCGATAAACGCGAATGACGAGCCGAGGAAAACGGGGCTCTTGAACTTGGTGAAGAGCAGGTAAACGATAGTACCCACACCTGCGCCGAAGAGAGCGGCGGACTGGCTCATTCCGTTGCCTATGATGGCGGGAACGGCGATTGTTGCCGCAAGAATTGCCAGAAGCTGCTGGAAGGCAAACACCACTATTTGCCCTGCTTGGGGTCTGTCTTTGACACCGTAAACGAGATTCATTTGACTACCTCCGTCTTTTTTGCCTTTTTATTTTGAACCGCCCCGGGGCTGCCTTGACCCGCGGCGATAGATTAACTTTTTATCGAAACACGCCCTATATTGCCATTTTACACTCAAATTAAATAAAATATACCACATATTGTGGTTGATGTAAAGAGGAAATCTATAATTTTTCGGGCAAAAAAATGCCGAAAATCCGTTGATTTTTCCGTGAAAAAATTACATAATAAATGAAGAAAGAGGAAGAAAGGTTTTGCGTAATTATGATTCAGTTTTTCAAGAGCTCCGTTTCTGTTTTATTATCGCTCTGTTACGCCTTCGCCGGCGCGCTTTTTTACCCGAAGCCGGAGACAGATTCCGTTTCGTTTGCCAAAGGCCTCGGCCCCGGGTGGAACCTGGGCAACACGCTCGAAGCGTGGCAGCTGCCAATGCCTGAGGATACCGAAACCTGCTGGGGAAACCCGCTCACAACCCGTGAAATGATTGAGTTTGTGAAGCAGTGCGGCTTTCGCACGGTGAGGATACCCGTTACCTGGTTCGGCCATATGGACGAAGAGGGCAATATTGAAAGCGAATGGATGGAGAGAGTTGCCGAGGTGGTTGACTATGCGCTCGAAAGCGGAATGTACGCCGTGCTCAACACTCACCATGACGATGTTGACTGGCTGATACCCGACAGCGAACACGAAGAGCAGTCCATCGCTATGATTAAAAAGGTGTGGGGGCAGATTGCCCGGCGCTTTGCGCAGTATGATGAGCGCCTCATTTTTGAAACGATGAACGAGCCGCGCATAATCGGGCCCGAGGACGAGTGGACGGGCAACGACGAGGTGAGAAAATACGTCAACAAGCTGAATTTCGCCGCGCTTGAAACTATAAGGCAGAGCGGCGGCAAAAACGGCACGCGCTATGTGTTTATAACGCCCTGCGTTGCGGGGACATCGGAGGAAAACGTAAACGCGCTGGAAGTGCCCGGCGACCCGCACGTGATGGTGTCGCTCCACTACTACCCCGGCACGGCGCACAGAAGCGAATTTGCGGACTGCGAAAAGATGCCGGGCCTCAGGGAAAGACGAGAG
Organism: Ruminococcaceae bacterium UBA1236; assembly: GCA_002309055.1. Classification (GTDB taxonomy): domain Bacteria; phylum Bacillota; class Clostridia; order Oscillospirales; family Acutalibacteraceae; genus CAG-177. Next base: position 14,358 of record DBWO01000048.1, on the reverse strand, counting down.
ATGTTCGGCACGTTCAGAAGAATATACAAAAAATTCACTGCCGAAGGCATCGGCGTATGCATCACCGAATTCGGCTGGACGGACAGGGAACACCTCGACAATCTCGCGTTCAAGGCAAAGATATTCACAAAGATGGCAGAGTCATTCGGAATGCCGTGCTTTGTGTGGGATAACGGCGAGAGCTTTATGCTCATTGACAGAAACAATCTGACTGAGGCCTACCCCGATTATATTCACGCTATAACAGAATAAAACAAGCCCCCGGGAGCAAACGCCCCGGGGGTTTTTGGTGGAGACGCACGGGCTCGAACCGTGGACCTCCTGCGTGTGAAGCAGGCACTCTGACCAGCTGAGCTACGCCTCCGTAACGGATATGATTCTACCACAAAGATATTAAAAGGTCAATCACTAATTTTTTATTTCATAAATATGCTTCTGCGCAGGCAGGCACGCGCATACTTTTTGCGGGCGATTGATAATCGCCCCTGCAGAGGCGTTTTTTTGCTTAAATGCGGAAGCCGGAGGTTTAAATACAGAAAAGCTCACGAGCGTTTCACCCGTGAGCTGTTTTTCGATTAAATGCGGAATCCCGGGAAAATCAAATAATACTTTCAAGGAAATCCGTTTCGATGGGGTATCCGTTTTTATCTATGCGGAATGTCTTGATTTCAAAGGGTCTGAAATCCGCGTAAAATCCGGCCTCAATGAGATTGATGACAACGGCCGTTTTGGTGCGTCTGCCGGCTGTTTCCGCAAGGCGGACGATATAATCGCCGCTCGAGTCTTCACACTGTTTGAAAGAGAGAAGAGAAACATTCTCTTTATCAACGGTGATGAAGGATTTTCTGCCCGGAAGAGCGCCCTTATGGTAACCGGCGGGCACGGCGACGGGCTTATTATTGAGCATATCGGCAAGCATTTTCACATCACTCTCAGCTGCAGAGCCCGCGTGCGCATAAACGCCGTATTCAAAGCGCTGAAGGCCCTCATCGCAATAAGCGAAATCGGCATCGGGGCGGTGTGAGAAATGATCGGCGAAAATGGAGTTTCTCAGCGCCGTCAGGCGAAGAGTATTGCCCACGCAGTCATAGCTGTATTTTGAATCGGTGATGATTGAAACTCCCCTGCCCCCGGCTGTGACATCGGCCCAGGTGAGAGCGGGCTCCTCGTTGCCGCTGCAGTCACGCTTAATGAAGCCGCCGGGTATCTCATAAGCCGCCTCGGGATTTTCACCAGGCACGGTGACGGGGATTTTAACGAGTGTCAGGGGCTCCTGCCAAAGAACTCTGACCTTGCTTCTGAGCATGGGCGAAGAAGAATCGAGGATGTAATCCTGTGAAATATAGGAATTATAATAAACGTGTTTCACTCTTATCACGGCGCGCACTCCGCCCTCTTCGACAACTCTGATTGAATCGAGCTTCATTTCGCCGATAATATCGTGGAATTTGAAAATGCCGTGAGCCCAGGTATCCGGCTTTGAATTGTCAATCACAAGCGGCACAAGGGATGCGCCGGCAAGATGCTCTTCGCCGTCCGCCTTGGTGACAAGGGAGGAAATGCCGCCCGTTTTCTCATCAAACGTTACTTTGACAAGGCCGTTTTCAAGCGAATATTCCGTCGCTTTCGCTGCGCCCTTCACGGTGCATTCCTTTTTTGAATCCTCGTGCCAGAGCCAGTAGAGCGCGTAGCCCAGGGCGGGCACTTTCGCCTCAAAGACGGTGTCGCTGTGGCTGTCGTTTGAGCGGGACGAGCGCACATTGCCGAATGCGACTTCATTGCCTTCGCTGTCGGTTACTTTTGAGCTCGGATGATAGGTGCGGACATTGGTTTTAATCTCTCTTGAAAGAGGGTTGAAAACAACAACGGGTCTGGGATAATTGAGATTTCTGCAGTGGTGGCGCTCGCTCACGGCAACGGAATCTGAAACGCCGTCAAGCCAGGTGTCAATCTTCGCGCAGATTTCAAGCAGGGCTTTGTTTTCCTCATCCTGGGCTATGCTCTGAGCGTAGCCGAGCTGGGCGAGGGCGTCATCATAGGCCTCTCTTATGGAGCAGCCGCACAGGATATCGTGAAACTGGTTGAAGCAGAGCTTGAGCCAGGCTTTTTTGAACTCTGCGGTATCGCCCTTCGAGCCGCTGAGAGCGCAGGAAACGCTGTTCCACTTTTCGGCGCTTACAAGCGCGTTTTCCGTTTTCCTGTTCATCTGCTTAATCGCGGATGTTGCGGAATAGCAGCCGCTCGCGTGGTGCTGAAGCTCGGTGCTCCAGTGGGGCAGGTCGAGAGCGACGGAGCACTGCTCCTCAAAGAACTGATCGGGAGATGAGAATTTCAGCACGCTGAAGCCGTCATTTTCAAGAGAATGAAGGTATTCTATATCGCCCTTTGTGGGGCCGCCGCCGTGGTTGCCCACGCCGTAAAAAAGCATCATGCCGTGATTCTTTTCGTCTGCCATTTTCTTAAGCAGGGAAAGGGTTGAATCGATGCCGTTCCTGCCGTTTTCGGCATAGCTTGTGGGAATCCTGTAAGTGAGCACTCTTGAGCCGTCCGGGGAATCCCACCAGAACATACCCTCGGGCATATCGGGGTTTTCCTCCGCGCTCGGGCGCATCATCACATAGCAGCGCATACCGGCGTTCGCGAGGAACTGCGGTATCATCGCGCTGTGGCCGAAGGAATCCACATTGTAGCCGGTGCGGCAGATTCTGCCGAATTTTTCCTGATAATAGAGCTGGCTGTAAAGAGCCTGCCTCGCGAAGCTTTCGGCGCAGGGCATATTGCAGTCCGGCTGGACCCACCAGCCGTTGACGGGAACCCATCTGCCCTCTTTGACAAGGCGGGTTATATCCGCGAAGAGGTCGGGATCGATATCCTCAACCCATTTGTAATAGCAGGCGGAGGAGCAGGTGAAAACAAAATCGTTATATTCATTCAGGCGGTCAACCGCCGAGCGGAAAGTCTGCAGCACTTCGCCGCAGCCCTCCTGCCATCTCCAGAGCCAGGTGGGGTCAAGATGGGCATTGCCTATAAGATGTACAGCATTGTTCATTCTCTTAACCTCCTATGAATCCGAAGTATCTGCCCATCCAGTAGGACAGGGTGTAAACGTAGCAGCTCTCTATGCACATAAGACCGCCGGAATCGTAATTCTTGTATTCAACCGGGTTGCGGTCATACTTGGAGATGAATTTTTCATCCTGCGGAAGCAGGGTTGAAATCTCTCTGTACCCCTGCCTGAGAGTTTTAACCGGGATGTCGTGGCGCCCTTTGAGCGAAACGCCGGCGGCAAGGCGGCTGATGTTGGCGCGGGTAAACCATTCAATAACCCTCTGCTCATCAATCTCTTCACCCGGGCAGGCGACAAGATAGAGAAAATCGAGGGCGGGATCGTGCTCCCTCTCAATGGAGGTGCGCCAGGTTTTGTAGCCCGCCCTGTATTTTGCGAGCAGCTCCTCATCCTTTTCAAGATAGCAGAGCCCGAAAAGGGAGGCGGTCGCGAGCCAGTGATCGCCGTACATTATTTCCTCGGGAGGATCCATATCGTCTCTCATACTCTGCTGATAGAGGCGGTCATAATGCTTCGCGGGCAGATCCGCGTAACCTCTCTCTCCGGCAAGGCGGTCGTATTCCTCCTGCCATTTGCCCTTTTCGCCGCTGATTTCCATAACCATTTTCAGGTAGAAGAGCATCTCGGCGGAATTGAGCGCGGCGTCTACCCAGCCGATTTCCTTGGTGAAATACGGCTCATCCCATCTCGCCCAGGTGGTGGGTTCGCCCGAATAATCCCTGAGGGTAAGGCCGCTGTCGAGAATGTGGTTAACAATATTTTTCGCGCTCTGAATTATGAAATCATCAAGCTCTTTGTCCTCTTCGCCGAGAATCTTGTGGGCAAAAAGGAGGTTGAGAAGGTGCAGGGTGATTTCATCACTCGAGGTGTCGCACTTATAGTAGATGTCGTCAAGCGTGTAGCCGTCCTCTTCAAAGAGGTATTTAAGGCGCTCGGGGAAGGGAGCGCCGCAGTCAATCTCAAGCCCTACAATGCCTCTCTCCCTTGACTCGGTTGTGTCAAGGCAGGTGGCCTTATCGCCGTGCCTTCTGAAAAACAGGCCGTCGTCGGGCAGAGGCTCGTCCGCCGTGGAATAAGTCCTCGCCACAAAGCCGTCGCCTCTGCCGTGAATATACATAAGCAGCAGGCAGGCGTCCAGAGCGCGCCTTGCGACTTTAAGGGCGTCCTGCGTTTCGGGGGCGTCCTTGCCCTTTTCCTCACGCATAACAGCATAGCGGAAAAGCTCGCCCAGGCAGAAGCCGGAGGTGAAGCCGCCGTCGTTATCGCAGGAGCCGTAGGGCAGGATGGAATCGTGCTCGCCGGCTTTCGCGAGATATTTATGGCTGACCATGCTGTGCCTTGCAACATATTTAAGCGTTTCGCGAAGGAGAGTGTCGCTCACTTCTTCGGCGCTCATAACGGGAAGCTCTATGAGAGTGACCGCCTGCTCTGTTTTGACCCAAATACCGGTTTCACAGGGCAGCAGCGCGCTCACGCAGTTATCTTTAAGGTCTCTGTCCGCAGAGAAATAAAGCACGCGGTCAAAATCATACTCCGCGTCCGGGTCATAACGGGTAAGCCCTGTTTCGGCGCCGAGCCAGAGGATATTGCCGGCCTTCGCGCAGCAGGTGTAATCCGCCTTTTTTGAAGGCAGAGGAAGCGGAAAATCCGAGAGATCGGGCACCGGGCACTGCGCGCTTGCGGGGAACTGCGGCACGCGGGGGTCATCCGGCGCGTAATGCGTGCTCTTTCTGACAAAGTGAGGTTTCAGAAGTATCTTTTTCATTGCTCTCTCCTTTATTTCTGTGGTATTATTCTGCGTTCATTTCCAGCAGAACAGTTAAACTGTTAAGCCAGGTAATGCCCGTTTTTCTGACCGTCCTTACAAGGCTTGAAACGAGCACTGTGTTCACCTGAAGCACCTCGCCCTGCGGGAGATCCGTGCTTGAGATGCTGCCGACGCTGCTTAAGACGTACGGCTCGTCGTCCGGGTCAGTGCCGAGGTAAATCATAATGTGACCCTGAAGGTAAAGAAGCGAGCCGGCAGGCAGTTTTCTGACCGCCTCAAGCTTTTCCTTCTCATTCTTTTCCGAAATATCGATTGTCGGCATTCCCGTCACATTTGCCTGCTGTGAACCTATTCTCGGGAAATTCATTCCGAAACAGTGAAAAATTTCTCTGATGATGCCGGAGCAGTCGTTTGAGTGGAAATCGCCCGCCCAGCCGTAAATATCGCCCTGAAGCTTGAATGCCTGAGTTATGATATTCGCCCTTGTCACCTGAAGGTAGCCGACATTCACATCCTCGCCCGAGGGGATGAGCGAATAGGCGTCCGCTATGCTTCCGTCCGCAAGCCGTACGGGAAGCTTCACGATATAACAGCCGAAAGCGTATCGCCTGTTTATGCTGTCGGGAGCTTCTTCGGCTTTTATGAGCGGCAGCTTTGTGCCCATCGGGATAAGGAGGCCCGAAAGCTCCTTGCAGTAAGGGTCATCGGTGAGGCGCAGCTGCCTGCCCGTAACAATGAGGAAGTTTTCGGGATTCTGCCTCGCGAGCCAGTCGCTCCTTGAGGGGCAGATTGCCATATCCTCTTTGTTTACCCAGCCGCAGCAGGCGTGAGAGGCGACATAGCACCAGTTGCCGTCCGCGCTCTCGTGAAGCACGGCGAGCGGATCGAAGGGCATTAAATCGCTCATAATGAAGGCGTCGTAAAACAGATCGTTTTCCTCATCGTTCGCGTAATCGCGGGTGGGGAACCTGCGCATTGTGCCGCGCACAACGGCAAAGCCGAATTTAACGTTAATCTTTTCGGGTATGGAAGAGGCGGCAATATTGTTGTCGAGAGCGAGGCAGTATTCCGTGCCCACCTTCGTGCCGTTAACGTAATAGCCGTTATACTTTTCGGCCTTATCCATCGTGGCGAGAATTTCCCTGACGGTAACACCCGAGATAGTGTCCTTTATGCTCTGCAGGGAGAAGCTGCCCGCGGATTTTGAGCCGAGGAGCCTGCCGTTTGCCTCGTTGAAGGCGTCAATCTGCTCCCCGGTGAAAATCTCATCCGTGTAGCCGTCTTTTATCCAGTATGAAGCGCTCGTCATCTCTTTGCTGACACCCGGCCCGAGCGGGATAAAGCCGTCTGTTTCAACCTTTTTTTCGCTTACGATTACAGACGGAGTAACGCTCCTGCAGGATGACAGAGCCGTGAGAAGAATTACGGCGCATATTGTAATTGAAAATGCTTTTTTCATTTTTACCTCTTGTGTTGCGGAATTATGCATATATACTACCACAAATACCGGGCGAATAAAACAACAATTTTGTAAATAAGCGAAAAAATTATTTTGTGCACTTACTACATTGACAAAGGGATGTTATTATTGTAAAATTTGCTTTGATTGTAAAAATATATAAAAAGCAGGAGAATTCATCACTATGAAAAACGAAGAAAAATCAATGGAAAAAATCGTTGCCCTTTGTAAAAACAGAGGTTTCATTTTCGCAGGCAGCGACATTTACGGCGGCCTCGCGAACACCTGGGACTACGGCCCTCTCGGCACCAGGATGAAAAACAACGTTAAGGATACCTGGAGAAAGAGATTCATCCAGGAGAGAAAGAACAGCTACGAGGTTGACGCGGACATCCTCATGCATCCCAGAGTGTGGGAGGCGAGCGGCCACGTCGCGAGTTTCTCGGACCCTCTTCTTGACTGCAAGGAGTGCAAGATGCGCCACAGAGCCGACAATCTCATTGATGATTTTGACCCCGACGCTCACGCGGACGGCATGACAAAGCAGGAAATGTTTGAGTACATCAAGGCCCATTCAATCCCCTGCCCCCACTGCGGCAAACACAATTTCACCGAGATAAGGGAATTCAACCTCATGTTCCAGACCTTCAGAGGCGTTACCAACGACTCGAAGAGCATCATTTATCTGCGCCCCGAAAACGCTCAGGGCGAATACGTGAACTACCAGAATGTTCAGCGCTCGATGAGAGCGAAGCTCCCCTTCAGCATAGGTCAGATAGGCAAGGCCTTCCGCAACGAAATCACGCCCGGCAACTTCACCTTCAGAACAATCGAGTTTGAGCAGATGGAGTTCCAGACCTTCTGCAAAGAGGGCACGGACACCGAGCTTTATGATTATTTCAAACAGTACGGCCTTAATTACTACAAGGACCTCGGCATCAAAGAAGAGCACCTGCGCTATCACGACCACGAGAAGCTCGCTCACTACGCCAAAGCGGCCTGCGACATAGAGTTCCTCTTCCCCTTCGGCTGGGGCGAAATCAACGGCACACACAACAGAACCGATTTTGACCTTACAAGGCATCAGGAATACAGCGGAAAGAACCTTGAATACCTTGACCCCGAAACAAACGAGAAATTCATCCCCTACATCATAGAATCCACTTACGGCCTTGACAGAACCGTGCTCGCTCTCCTTTGCGAGGCATATGACGAGGAAGTAATTGACGAAGAGAAGAACGATGTGAGAGTTGTGCTTCACCTGAGCCCCGCCGTAGCGCCCTTCAAGGCCGCGGTGCTCCCGCTCTCAAAGAAGCTCAGCGACGACGCGCTCAAGGTTTACGAAACCCTTCAGAAGAAGTTTATGATTGATTTTGACGAGACGGGCTCAATCGGCAAGCGCTACCGCCGTGAAGACGAAATAGGCACTCCCCTTTGCATCACATTCGACTTTGATTCTCTCGAGGACAACTGCGTGACCGTGAGAGACAGAGACACTATGGAGCAGGAGAGAATCGCTATAAGCGAACTTGAGGATTATATTGCGGCAAGAATTCAATTTTAAGAGAGACGATAAAAATGGAAGTTAAGATTACCGAAACCGTGCTTCGTGACGCGAACCAGTCACTGATAGCCACAAGAATGCCTTTCAGCCTGTTTGAGCCGATTCTCTCAACGCTTGACAAGGCAGGCTACTATTCGCTCGAGTGCTGGGGCGGAGCCACATTTGACTCGTGCCTGAGATACCTCGACGAAGACCCGTGGGAGCGCCTTCGCAAAATCAAGGCGGCGTGCCCCAACACAAAGCTGCAGATGCTCCTCAGAGGGCAGAATCTGCTCGGCTACAAACATTATTCGGATGAAACCGTACGCCTCTTCGTAAAGAAGAGCATCGAAAACGGCATCGACATTATCCGCATATTTGACGCGCTTAATGACCTGAGAAACATTGAGACAGCCGTTGACGAAACGCTTAAAAACGGCGCGATTGCCTCGGGCACAATCTGCTACACGATAAGCCCCATTCATAACCTTGACACCTTTGTCAAGCTCGCGAAGCAGATTGAGTCGCTCGGCGTGCAGACGATATGCGTGAAGGATATGGCGGGCATACTCAGCCCCAAGGCCGGCTACGACCTTGTGAAAGCTCTCAAGGAAAACGTGAAAGTGCCCGTCTCCGTTCACACCCACGCCACCTCGGGCCTCGGCTTTATGACCCTGCTCAAGTGCGTTGAGGCGGGCGCGGAAATAATAGACACCGCCATTTCAAGCTTTTCGGGCGGCACGTCACAGCCCGCAACAGAGACGATGGTTTACGCTCTGAAAGAATTCGGCTACGACATTGCCGTGAATCAGAAATTGCTCAAAAAGATAAACGATTTCTTCAAGCCCTACAAGAGCGAGGTCATGAAGAACGGCACTCTCAATCCCCTCGTTATGGGAACACAGGCGGACGTGCTGAATTATCAGGTGCCCGGCGGCATGCTCTCAAACCTTGTTGCCCAGCTTACCGCGCAGAATGAGCTTGACAGGCTTGACGAAGTGCTTGAGGAAACACCGAGAGTGCGCAAGGACCTCGGCTATCCCCCGCTCGTAACTCCCCTCTCGCAGATGGTTGGCGTGCAGGCGGCGGCAAATGTGCTCGCGGGCGAAAGATACAAGAATGTTTCAACCGAAATAAAGAGCTATGTCAAGGGCGAATACGGCAAAGCGCCCGGCGAAATAGACAAGGATGTTCAGAAAAAAATCCTCGGCGACGAGGAGCCTTACACCGGCAGATTCGCCGACACGCTCGAGCCCGAATTCCCGAAAGCGAAGGAATACCTCGGCAGCAAGGCAAAGAGCGACGAGGACGTGCTCTCCTACATAGCATTTCCCAATCAGGCGGAAGCTTTCTTTGACAGACGCGAGGAGAGAAAGAAAAACACATTCACATACAAAATTGTCAGGAAGGATTGAGGTGAAAGAGGATGATGCTTTACATAATCGACCCGAAAGCTCCGATGTCACTGCCTCAGGCGTTGCTCGTGGCTCTCATCGGAATAGCCGTGGTGCTTTTTGAGCTCGGTCTTCTCACGCTCATCATTCAGATTCTTTCAAAGGCAATCAGAGCCTTCACAAAGAAAAAGCCCGGGCCGGAGCCCGCCGCTCCCGCGCCTGCCGCGCCGGCGGCAAAGAACGCCCCCGACACGCTCGAGCTTGAGGATGTGGATGAGCCCACAGCCGCCGTCATAATGGCGATAGTGAGCGACCGATGCGGTATTCCGCTCAACAGATTAAGTTTCAAATCCATCAGACTTTTACAAGAGGAAGAAAAATGAAATACGTTGTAACACTTAACGGAAAAAACTATGAGGTTGAGGTTGAGGAAACCGAGGCCGTTATCACATCTGTTTCGGACGCTGCTCCGGCTGCAGCCGCACCCGCCCCTGCTCCCGCCGCCGCACCCGCGCCTGCCGCCGCGCCTGCCGCAGCTCAGGGCGCGCAGGTTCCTTCACCTATGCCCGGCACAATTCTTGCCGTAAACGTGAAGGAAGGCGACTCGGTAAAAACGGGCCAGGTGCTGATGATTCTCGAAGCGATGAAAATGGAAAACGAAATCGTTTCCCCGTGCGACGGCACCGTCAGACAGCTTCTTGCCCAGAAGGGCACAACTGTTGATTCCGGCGCGCTTCTTGCCGTAATAGGTTAAGGGGGCAGACGGATGATATTCGAAATTGTGAAAGGGATATGGGTAAACTCCGGCTTTGCCTCTCTCGAGTGGCAAAACGCGGTGATGATAGCCGTTTCGCTTGTTTTCCTGTATCTCGCTATAGTCAAAAAGTTTGAGCCGCTTCTGCTCGTGCCCATAGCTTTCGGCATACTGCTTGCCAATATGCCCGAAACGGGTCTTATGGCCGACCCTGCCGGCATAATGACGGAGCTTCCCGAAGGGGTTGAGCCGGCTCACTGGTATCAGGACGGCGTATTAAGGCTCATTTACTGCGGCGTTAAAAGCTCCATTTTCCCGTGCCTTATCTTTATGGGAATCGGCGCGATGACGGATTTCGGTCCCCTGCTCGCAAATCCCATAAGCTTGATTCTCGGCGCGGCGGCGCAGCTGGGCATTTATGTCGCGTTTGTTATAGCCATTCTGCTCGGCTTCACTCCCGCGCAGGCGGCATCAATAGCCATTATAGGCGGCGCGGACGGCCCCACGGCAATTCTCGTTGCCTCAAAGCTCGCAAGTGAGCTTCTCGCGCCGATCGCCCTCGCGGCATATTCCTATATGGCGCTTATTCCCCTCATTCAGCCTCCTCTTATGCGCCTTCTCACCACAAAGAAAGAGCGCAAGGTTGAAATGAAGCAGCTTCGCTCCGTGAGCAAAACGGAAAAGATTATATTCCCCATTGCCGTTTTCGTGATTGTTTCGCTTCTTCTGCCCTCGGCCGCCCCCCTTATCGGTTTCCTTATGCTCGGAAACCTTTTCAAAGAGTGCGGTGTGACAGAGCGTCTGAGCGACACGGCGCAGAATTCGCTTTGCAACATAGTCACGATTATGCTCGGCGTAACTGTCGGCGCAACGGCAAACGGCCAGGATTTCATACAGCTCAAAACCATCAAAATCGTTGTGCTCGGCCTTGTCGCCTTCGCTTTCTCAACTGTCGGCGGCCTGCTTCTGGGAAAACTGCTCTATGCGGTTACGGGTGGCAAAATCAATCCGCTTATCGGCTCGGCCGGCGTTTCCGCAGTGCCTATGGCGGCGAGAGTTTCGCAGACCGAAGGCAGAAAATATAACCCCACAAACTTCCTTCTTATGCACGCTATGGGACCCAACGTTGCCGGNNAACTTCCTGCTCATGCACGCTATGGGCCCCAATGTGGCGGGCGTTATCGGCTCCGCCGTTGCCGCGGGCTTCCTGCTTCTGATGTTCGGCAACTGATATGAATAAAAGCGCGGTAAGACAGATTATAATAATAATTATTTCTCTCGCGATGGTTTTCGGCGCCTACACATACACCGTAGGCGGCGGCACGGTTTTCAAAGGCGAGGCCGCCGGCGAAACGGTAAAAGCGAGAGTTATAAGAATAACGGATGTCAAAAACTCAAACGTGACGGGCTCCGCGGGATTTTCACTTGTCTCATTCAAGGCGCAGGCGCTCTCGGGACCGCTCAGGGGCAAAACCCTTGATGTTATTCAGGAGATTGACCGCACCTACGCTTTCAGCCCCCGTCAGGTTGAGCAGAATGACAAGATACTCATTCAGGCAAACACACAGGGCGGCGAAACGGTTTACTATTTCGGTGACTATTACCGCATTGCCCCTCTCATCGTGCTCGGCGCGATATTCTGCCTGCTTGTTATCATCTTTTCAAAGTCACAGGGATTCAAAACGATAGTTTCGCTCGGCATCACCTGCCTTGCCGTTTTCTGCGTGCTGATTCCCGCGATTCTCAATGACAAAAACATCTACCTCTGGAGCATACTCGTCTGCATATTCATCACAGCCGTCACGCTCTCGCTTGTGAGCGGCTTCGGCAAAAAGTCCGCCTGCGCCATGCTCGGGTGCCTGAGCGGCGTTGCTTGCGCCGGGCTTATCACGGCGGCAATGGACAGGTTTCTGAATATGACAGGCCTTCTCGAAGAGGAATCGATTTATCTCTACAATCTCTATCCTTCAAATCCCATAGATATGAAAGGCATCATATTCGCGATGATTATCGTGGGCGCGCTGGGCGCCGTGATGGACGTTGCGATGAGCATATCCTCATCACTGTGGGAAATAAGAGAAAAATCCCCCCGCGTCACTCCGCGTGAGCTTATGCGCTCGGGTTTCAGGATAGGCGGAGACATGATGGGCACAATGGCAAACACCCTTGTGCTCGCCTACATAGGCAGCAATCTCACCTGCGTTTTGCTGCTCATATCATATAACGCGAATATTCAGCAGGTGATTAACAGGGAAATCATTATTTTTGAAATACTGCAGGCGCTCGCCGGCAGCCTGGGCATGCTGCTCACACTGCCTCTGACGAGCTTTATCTGCGCAATGATTTATTACGGAAAGGGTAAGGTGAAGTCTTATGCCTCTGACAAAGATGAGCCCTCTGCTCCTGAAAGCTGAGGAAGAAGGTTACGCCGTCGGCTCATTCAGCGTGGCAAATATGGAAATGGTGCTCGGCGTACTCAAAGCCGTTGAGGAAACAAAAAGCCCCGCCATACTGCAAATCGCGGAAGTGCGCCTCAAGCAGTCCCCCCTGGAGGCGATAGGGCCTCTTATGGTGGCGGCGGCGCAAAACTGCTCAATGCCCGTTGCAGTGCATTTTGACCACGGCAAAACGGAGAGCAAGATAAGGCAGGCGCTTGACATCGGCTTTACGAGCGTTATGTATGACGGCTCGCATCTGCCTTTTGAGGAAAACTCCGCAATCACCGCCCGTGTCAAATCCATAGCCGGCGAATACGGCGCGGACTGCGAAGGCGAAATAGGCTGTGTGGGCGGCAGTGAAGACGGAAGCGAAGACATCGCCGTTAACTGCACCTCCCCCGTGCAGGCAAAATCTTTTGCGGTTATCACCGGAGTTGACGCTCTCGCCGTTGCGATAGGCAACGCTCACGGCAACTACAAACAGGCGCCGAAGCTGAGGTTTGACATCCTTGAGGAAACAGCCTCGCTCGTTGACGTGCCCCTTGTGCTTCACGGCGGCACCGGAATACTTCCGGACGACTTCAGAAAGTGCGTTTCACTCGGCATACGCAAAATAAACATCGCGACCGCCACATTCGACTCCGTTCAGAATTCCGTTAAAGCGGCTTACGAAAGCGGAAAGATCAAAGGTTACTATGACCTGCAGGAAGCAGAAGTAAACGGCGCATACGAAAACGCAATGAAGCATATTGAGATTTTCGGCTGCGCGGGCAAAGGAATACTCAATTAATAAACCGAAAGGTGTGTAATTATGGCCTACATTAACTTTGACGAAAGCAAAACTCTCGACGTTATCCCCGTTGGCAGGATTGCCATCGACTTTAACCCCACGGATATGAATATGCCGCTGAGCCAAAGCAGTAATTTCAACAAGTATGTCGGCGGCTCGCCCGCCAACATCGCTGTCGGCCTTGCGCGTCTCGGAGCAAAGTGCGGCTTCATCGCAAGAGTTTCCGATGACCAGTTCGGCGACTATGTGACCGATTATTTCAAAAACGAGGGTATTGATGTTTCCCACGTTTTCAGATGCACCGGCGGCGAAAACCTGGGTCTCACATTCACGGAGATTCTCTCCCCCACCCAGAGCAGCATTCTTATGTACCGCGACGGCGTTGCGGACCTTCAGGTATGCGTTGACGATGTGGATGAGGAATATGTAAAGAGCGCCAAAGCCGTTGTTATCTCAGGCACGGCCCTTTGCGCCTCCCCCTCAAGGGAAGCGGCCCTCAAGACTCTTTTCCTCGCTAAGAAAAACGGTGTCAAGGTTATATTTGACATAGACTACAGAAGCTACACCTGGAAAAACTTTGACGAGATTTCAATCTACTATTCAATAGCCGCGAAGAACAGCGACATCGTAATCGGCTCGAGAGAAGAGTTTGACCTTACCGAAAAGATTGACGGAGTCTGCGCGAATGACGAAGAATCCGCCGCGCGCTGGTTCTCATACGGCAACAGGATTGTTATAATCAAGCACGGCAAAGAGGGCTCCTACGCCTATCTTGACGACGGCAGCGCTTACAAGGTGAACACCTTCCCCGTTAAGCTCCTCAAGGGCTTCGGCGGCGGCGACGGCTACGCGAGCGCGTTCATTTATTCACTGCTTCAGGGCAAGGAAGTGCCCGAGGCACTCGAATTCGCGACCGCATCGGCTTCAATGCTCGTTTCCGCTCACAGCTGCTCCGAGGCAATGCCCACCGCGGCCGCCGTGCAGAAATTCATTGACGGCCTCAAGCCCACATGCGGCGAGGTTATAGTGAAGGTTAAATAAGTTTCGAAAGATAACAAAACCGGCCATCCGCGGATGGCCGGTTTTTTGTTTATTATTGTGCGTTTACTCTTTTTTCAGAATAAACATCCACCCGTCAAACGGGT
>DBWO01000030.1 GCA_002309055.1 Ruminococcaceae bacterium UBA1236 | reverse complement strand
GCTATTTCGGCAGCCTCTTCGGGGTCTATTTCCGTGAGGATGCCCTCGTTTTCTTTTTCTTTCTTTGTATCTTTAGCCAAGATAATAACCTCCCGGTTTTACATTCCTATTTTTGATATGGGGCCGCTCTTTTTGCCCTTTTTGGGCTTGTAGGCCGGCGGATTTGCAAGCTTCATTTTGGCTCCCTTGCCGTCTCTTGAGCCGAGATATCTGTTAACGTTGATGACGGGGCCCGTGAGCTCGTCGCTCATATAGTCAACACAGTTCGCAAGCAGCTCCTGGTCGTTATCCATAGCGCCCAGGATGGTGACGCAGATAAGGCTCTGCGTTTCGTTTGTGCCGTCGTCGTATATCTCGTTGAAAAGCTTGAACATGCGCTTCATGGCGGTGGGGTTATTCTGCCTTATGGTGTCAAGCACCGCCTTGTTGCCGTGGTTCACAAAGAAATCCTCGGGCAGGAACTGACCGTATTTTTCGATGTTTGCCTTGTACTCCTCCCTGAGCTCGGGGAAAATGGTGGTGAATCTGCTCGCGAGGGTGTTCGGGTCGTATGATGATGAGCCGCTCTGCACAGCCGCCTTTGAAACCGGGGTGGGCAGTTTGGACTTGATGGTTTTTGTGGCTTTGGCGCCGAAGGTCTCAAGCACGGTGTCCGAAAAATCGTTTACGACGTATCTCACGTCTTTTTCGTTTGCTTCGTCCGGGTCAAAGAGCGTCTCGGCGAGCTTTGAATAGTCGCTGTCGAGTATCTCGCCCTCTTTGAGAGCGCCGTACAGAGCAATCTTTTTGTTGAAATGCTCTATGCGAAGGCCCTTGCCGCTGCCGGCGAATGTGAGCAGCACCCTGCCGGACTCAACGCTTATCGGGAGCTCGTCTTTGCTCACTCCCTCTGCTTTTACGGGCGTGAAACCGCTGCTGTCGAGCGTGGGTTTAATGCCCTCGTAAACTTCTTTCAAAAGGTCATAAATGTCGGCCATCTGATTATCCTCTCCTGACTGTTGCGGAGGCGCAGAATGCCCCCGTTAAATATTATTGCTTATTATAACATACTACTATATAGATATATTTCTAAAAAAGAATTATTCTATTTTTATTTTATAAAATTTTATCCTATTATAACCTTTCTCTGTGTGCATAATGACGAAGAAAAGCGGGAGCCCGCGGACAGGGAAAAAGTTGACAAACGCGCTTTTATGGTATAAGATAAATCGATTATGATTAAGCGGCTCTTTCGGCAGCCGCGAAAAGGTGTGCAGATATGAAAAAGAAAGTACTGATTCTTTTCGGCGGAGTTTCAAGCGAGCACGATGTTTCGCTTGTTTCCGCATCATCCGTAATAGCCAACATTCCCCGTGAGAAATATGACGTGGTGCAGATGGGCATCACAAAGGACGGCAGATTCCTTCTCTACAAGGGCGATGCCGCAAACCTGCCGGAGAGCGGATGGCTCAGAGACGAGAGCCTGCTTGAGCCCGCCGTGATTTCACCGGACAGAAGCCATCACGGAATTATTCACCTGGCGAGCGGCGAAACGGAATATATAGACGCCGTGTTCCCCGTGCTTCACGGCAAAAACGGCGAGGACGGCACAATGCAGGGCCTTCTCGAGATAAGCGGAATCCCCTTTGTGGGGTGCGACTGCCTCTCCTCAGCGGCGTGTATGGACAAGTCAATGACAAACTCCGTTGCCGATTATAACGGCATCCCTCAGGCAAAATGGACCTCGTTTACCGCCGCCGAATATGCCGCGAATGGTGAAGAGTTGCTTAAAAACGCCGCAGAAGCCCTCAAATTCCCCGTTTTTGTCAAACCCGCTAATGCGGGGTCATCCGTAGGCATAAGCAAGGCTAAAAATGCCTCTGAGCTTAAAACAGCGTGTGAAAAGGCGTTTGAGCACGACAGAAAAGTTGTGCTTGAGCAGGCGGTCACGGGCAGAGAGGTCGAGTGCGCCGTTATGGGCAACGACGAGCCCGTCGCCTCAACAGTGGGCGAAATTATCCCCTGCAACGATTTTTATGACTACGAGGCAAAGTATATTGACGACGGCTCAAAGCTCTGCATTCCCGCCGAAATTCCCGCGGAAAAGCTTGAGGAAGTGAGAGCCCTCGCGATAAAGTCATATAAAGCGCTCGGCTGCAGCGGCCTTTCAAGGGTGGATTTCTTCATCCGCGAGAGCGACGGCACCGTGATGCTCAACGAAATAAACACCATACCCGGTTTCACCTCGATAAGCATGTTTCCCAAGCTTTTCGGCGCCGTGGGCATACCCTACGCCGAGCTCATAGACAGGCTTTTCGAATACGCGCTTGAGAGAAAATGAGAGACGGATACATAACAGTGCGCGACCGCCATTTTCAGGGCGGAAGCGAAGAGGAAGAATGCGGTGAAATCCGCACATCCTGCCGCATAGGCAGGCAGAACTCGGCAATAGTAATAGACTACACCGAAATTTTCGACGGCCAGAATGACTGCAGATGCGCTTTCACGATAATGAACGGCAGGGTCACCATGATGCGAAGCGGCGCCTACCGCACCACCGTTGTTTTTGAGGACGGCAAGCGGAACACGAGCGCTTACCTGACCCCCTTCGGCGAGATACTCATAGGTGTTTTCACAAACGCTCTGTTCATTGATATGACGGAGGAGGGCGGCACCATGAACATCGCCTACACCCTCGACAACGGCGGGGATTTATTATCGGAAAACGAGCTGAAAATATCGGTTGAATTAAAGGATGATGACAATGTCAGTATTGGTTAAACAGGCAATCACGGAAATACGCAAGGCGATAATGGACGCCGCGGGAAGGGCTGTCGCGGACGGCGAATTCCCCGAGTGCCCGCTGAGCGATTTCATAATCGAAGTGCCCGCAAACAGGGCAAACGGAGACTATTCGTCAAACGCCGCGATGGCGTGGGCAAGAGACCTTCATAAAGCGCCGAGGGCAATAGCCCAGGCTCTCGCGGACCGCCTTATCCTTGACGGCACTTTCGTCGCGAGGGCGGAAATCGCGGGCCCCGGTTTTATGAATTTCTACCTTGACGACACTTTCAACGCCTGCATCGTTGAGGATGTGCTCGAAAAGGGCAAAAACTACGGCAGGTCCGATTACGGCGCGGGTCAGAAGATAAATGTTGAATTCGTTTCCGCAAACCCCACAGGTCCTATGCATATGGGCAACGCCAGGGGCGGCGCCACGGGCGACTGCCTCGCGAGCGTGCTTGAGGCGGCCGGCTACGGGGTCAGCAGGGAATTCTATGTTAACGACGCGGGTAACCAGATTGAAAAATTCGGCCTCTCGCTGGACATAAGATATCAGCAGATTTACCTCGGCGAAAACGCGCCCGAGCTGCCCGAGGACAGCTATCACGGCGACGACATAATGGAGAGAGC
>DBWO01000045.1 GCA_002309055.1 Ruminococcaceae bacterium UBA1236 | reverse complement strand
CCGTTTAACGGGTGGTTTTGATTATTGAAAAATATCGGAAAGCATCATTTTTAAATCCGCCGGGTGAATCACGGAAACAGAGCACTGCGTATACCGGTACGGCAAAACGCCTTAAACGCAAAATCTTCCGTGACATAAAATCACAGAAGACTGTTTTTATTCTATTTCATCCAGATATATTTTTCTGACGGTTTTGCGGCCGAACCAAACGATATTTCTGGCGTATTCCTTTATATCGGTGCACGGGGCGGGCTTTGTGATTTTATAATCGTGAGGTTCCTTTTTAAGCGCCGGGCCGGGTACGCCGGAGAGAATGCCGGTGAAATACTCCTTGAAATTATATCCGCTGCGGAAGCTGTATTCCTCCGCTCCGGGAAGTGCTGCGGGAGGGCGTTTAATGCAGTGCATCTGATAGCTGAAAAGTTCTTCAAACAGCTCCTTGTCACTGAAGAAGCCGGAAACAAACGGCTTGATTTCTTTGTAAAAAGCGGCAAGCTCGTTCATGCAGAAAATCGAGGCATACTCCTCTTCGGGCCAGCCGACATCGCCGAAGCGCCTGTCTTCAAACACAAGGCCGGCCTCTTCGCGTGTCACGCTTTCAAGGCGGCTTTTGATTTTGGCGATTACTCTGCCGCCGACTGTTTCGCTGTGCTCTTCAAAATATTTCAGGAGCGAAAGATAGAAATCGGAGTATTTCAGCCCTTCATTGAAATGCAGATATAAAGCCGCACAAATAAGAAAGCCCATATGATGAAAAGCCTGAACCGTTACCGAGTACAGGTTCATTTTTATCCAGTCCTCTTCGGGCATGGCGTTTGTGCGCACAATAATGTGAGAATACTCCGGCACCTCTTCTGCCTCAAGCGTGCAGTGAGGCTGGTTAATCGGTATTTTCACAGTGTGAATGCCGTACTTTTTAACATATTCGGGGTCACCCATACCCGAGAGAGGCAGCCACTCGCAGTTGTGAGTGTAAATCGCGGCGTGCTGACCGGCATCAAGCAAGGTGTCAATTCCCTCAACAAAGCTGTCAAAAGTCTCTCCGGGCAGGCCGAGAATCAGCTCCGTATAGGTTGGAATCCCCGCGGCGTTGTATTTGCCGAGAAGGGATTTGAAAGAGTCAATTGAAATGTTTTTTCTTAGGATGTTTTCCTGCACTTCGGAGCTCATCGACTGAAAAGAGAGGGTCGCGCCCTTGCTCATTTTCGCCTCGTTCAGCTTTTTGTTTATACTGAAAACCCTGTCGTTGCTCTCTTTTGCATAAGCCACCTGAAACACGCAGGGATAGCCGTACTCTTTTTTAAGGCGAACCATCGCGTCGGTGTATTCCTCATCTCTCGCGAACATTCCGAAATTTGAGTCTGCAAGACCGAAGCCGTATATTTTATGCTCCGCGAGCCATTCAAGTTCGCCGAAAACCCTTTCGTCCGGGAACCTTCTCATTTTGCAAAACGCCGCGCCGTCATCGCAGTAGGCGCAGTTATACGGGCAGCCCCTCGCGGTTTCCATAACGGCAAAAAAGTTTGTGCCGGGGTTTTCTTCAAGGATGGGGTCAAACACGCCTGTCAGGTAAGGTGACGGGTAATCGCATCGCGTGAATTTTACTCTTTCGGTTGCTTTTATTTCATTACCGTCTCTGTAGGCAATGTTCGGTATATCCCCGAGGCTTTCTCCGCGGTGAAGCGCGAGAAGCAGACGGGGGAAAACTTCTTCGCCCTCGCCGAAAATCATCAAATCAATGTAGGGCTCGCTGTCAAGAAGAGTGCCGTCCGGGGTAATGTTGTGACCGCCGAAAACGATGAAACAGCCGGGATATTTTTCTTTTATTTTCCGGGCAAGAGCTTTGTTGTATTCCGAATTCCAGATATAGTTGGAGAAGCCGACCAGAAAAGGATCAGCTATTCTGTCAAGTACGGCATCCGTTTTTTCTCGTTTGAAAACAGTCTGCCTGAACTCGAATTCTTCCCGAATTGTACTGTCGGACCGGGCGCTTGCAATCAGGGTGCCCGACGCGTAAGGCAGATAGTAATCATTCCCGTGAGAGAATTCCACCTGCACGGTGTACACGTTTTTTTTCATTGCTTTCTCCGGCGCGGAACAGTGTTATTCCGCTTTTTCTTTTACATCATCTTTATATGAGGCCCAGCCCATACGGCCGTACCAGACGACTCTTTTGCCGAATGTAATCCAGTCGGTCGCGGGGTCGGAATCGCGCATAATAAGCGTGTGCTTTTTCGGCTCAAGAGGATGAATATTGTTAACATAAACATCGCTGAGGAAAGTGTGTATGTCATAACCGAGAGTTACCTCACTCTCCGATGACAGGGGTGTTCTGAGAATTGATTTCTGATAATTAAGAAGGTCTTCAAAAATATCGTCGTCTATGCCGAATGACAGGAGGTATGGCAGCATATCGCCGTAGAACCTTTCAAGATCACTCAGCGCGTTGAGCACATAGTATTCATGGCAGTCCCACACAACGTCTCCGCAGGGCTCAAACATCATCTTTCTGAGAGTTTTTCCCTGAGCCAGCTCCTGAGCGTACGCTTTGATTTCGAGGCAGAGGCGGGAGGCGAAAAGGCCGGGATTATCTTCAAGATATGTGATTATGCCGTCATAAAACTTTTCGTAGGGTATGTCTTTATTATAACGCAGATAAATCGCGAACGCGCGCAAAAGGCCGTTGCCGTGAAACGCTTTTGCAAGATAATAGAAAACGGTGGATCTCACCCACATATCTCTGCTCATTGAATTTGTTTCGGTCACAATGTAGTTGTACTCCGGAATGTCAAAAGCTTCATTCTGAAAATGCGGTCTGACAATTTCGGATTTGACTGTTCTGAGGCCGAACTTTTCAACATATTCGGGCTGACCCATGGCGGCGTTGGGAAGAAGGATACAGCTGTAAACATCAAACACAAAGTGCTGACCTATGTCAAACAGTGTGCAGATGCCGTGAATAAAGCTCTCGTACGTTTCGCCCGGCAGGCCGAGAATCAGCTCGGAATAAGTTTTCATATTCTCCGAGTTGTATTTTGTGAGCAGATTTCTGTAAAACTCGAGGTCTTTATTTGTTCTGCCGATGTTTTCAAGCACCTCGGGCGACATGCTCTGGAAGGAGAGTGTGGCGCCGATACGGTCAAAATCGCACTCCTTGAATTTCTTGACTATAGCGAAAACATTTTCAAACTTGTTTTTCGCGTAGTTCATACGCATTTTTTCGGGATATCCCGTTTTCACTTTGACCTCGGCAAGAGCGTCGGCAATTTCAAGGTCTCTGTCAAACAGGCCGAAATTCGCATCCGCGCCCCACACAAAAGCAATTTTATGGTCGGACATCCACTGCACTTCCGCCTTTATGCGCTCAAGCGGGAAAAGGCGGACTCTGGATTTAAGCAGTCCCCAGTCGCAGTAGGCGCACTGATTGGGGCAGCCTCTGCTTGTTTCAAGAATGGCGTTGAAAGTTATATCGGGATATTTTTCAAACAGATCGTCAAACCAGCCCTCAAGATAAGGAGAGGGATAGTCCAGAGTACGCTGGCAAACAGTCTGCGTTCTTTCATACTCATCGCCCCGGCGGAATGAAATGTTCGGCACTTCGCTCAGGTCTTTTCCTTCTGCGATTGCTTCAAGCAGCAGCTTTGTGGTGTTTTCGCCTTCTCCGTGGCAGAGGATATCGATAAAAGGATTATCACGGAGCATATCGAAAGTATCGGGCACATTATGGCCGCCGAAAACTATGACGCATGACGGATAGAGCTTTTTGATTTGAGACGCAAGCTTTTTGTTGTATTCGGTGTTCCAGCTGTAGCAGGAAAAAGCTGCTATCGCCGGGTTTTCCATATCGGCGGCAACCTTTTCCACATCTTCTCTGAGAAACACAAAGCCTTTGAAGCAGAATTCTTTCTTTACCGTTTCGCTCTCCCACGCGGATGCGACAAGAATACCCGCGGTGTACGGAAGATAGGCGTTCTGTTGATTGTATGTTGCGGAAACGTCAACCTGAACAAAATATACATTTTTCATAAATGCGCCTCCTTTCCCCAAATATGTCAGCCGGGAAGAATTTCAACCGGATAATGTCCGCTTGTGTAGTCGGGCTCCCTTCTGTTTCTGCCGTACCAGACGGTTTCCCTGGCAAGGGCGGGGAAGGAAGCAACCGGATTATTATCGTGTATTCTCAGCGTTACCCTTTTCTTTTCGAGCGGAACGGGTTTGCCGAGATAAGCACTTAAGAAATAGGAATAGAAATCATAATCGGATGTGATTTCAATATCGCTTGGGCCGATTTTTTTGATGATTTCGTATTGATATTTAAAAAGTCCATCGAGCTTATCGGATTTGCCGTATTTCTCCTCGATAAGCGATTTCGCCTCGGAGTATATCTCTCTGAGCACCGGATAGGATTTAATGAATACAAGCTCATCAAAGCCCCACAGGATGTTGTCCGTGCCCTCACAGGTTGTAACGAAAGCGTTTTTGCTCTCGATAACTCCTGTGCAAAGGGAGTAAATATCTTCCGTAAGCCGGCCGATATATGACGATGGCGAGGAGAAGCCGTAATCAATTACAGCCGAGTAAAAATCTCTGTATGACAGGCCGTATTCGTATCTGCAGAACACCGCCGCCGCGCGCAGCATACCGAGGTTGTGCATGCCCTGTATGAAAGAGGCGAAGAGCAGCGATTTTGCCCAATCCTCTTTACTCATCGAGTAAGTTGAGGTGGAATACTCGGCGTATTCGGTTACCTCTTCCGAAAGCGGCGCATAGGTTGAATGCATCAGCAAAAACGGAACAAATGTGCTCTGAATATTGAATTTTTCGCGGTATTCCTTCTGCCCCATTTCGGAATTCGGCAGAATTTCGCACGGGTAAACATTTATCGCGAAGTGCTGTCCGTTTTCAATCAGCGAACAGATACCGTCGCAGAAGCTGTCGTAGGTTTCGCCGGGCAGACCGAGAATCAGTTCGCAGTAAGTGGAAATGCCGCTCTCCTCAAACCTGTTCATCAGCTCCCTGAAATGAGATACCGACATATTTTTTCTGCCCACATTTTCGAGCACCTCGGGATTAAGGCTCTGAAAAGCTATTGTCTGCGCTTTTGACAGGCCGTGGCGCACCATCTTTGTGCTCACATCAAAAACAAAGTCCTGACGGTTTTTTGTGAAATTGACGTGGAAGAATTTCGGGTAGCCGTATTTTTGATTGCACTCGATTATGTAGTCAACTATCTTCTCGTCCCTTGAGAAGAGGCAGAAGTTTGCGTCAGCGCAGTAAATGAAATCGATTTTATGCTCCACCATCCAGTCAATCTCGGCAAAAACCTTCTCAAGAGGGAAGAGGCGGACCTTTGATTTGAGAGCTCCCCAGTCGCAATAAGCGCAGGAATTCGGGCACCCGCGGTTTGTTTCAAACAGCACTGAAAAATCAATGTCATCCTCGAGTATATCGTCAAATATCCCCTCAAGATAGGGCGAGGGGTAATCCGTGCCCGTCTGCGGAGCGTATGGTGTGGTGACAATCTCACCGCTTTCGCTGCGGAAAGAAATGTTCGGCACCGAGTCAATCGGTTTGCCCTGAGCAAGACATACAAGTATGCCTTCTGTCGGCTCCTCGCCCGAGCGGTGCGTGATTATATCAACGCAGTCGTATTCCTCAAGATACTTTGTGCTTGAGGATACATGATGGCCGCCGAAAAGCACGAGACAATCCGGAAAAGCTTTTTTTATCGCGCGCGCAAGAACAATATTGAAACCGGTGTTCCATACAGAGCACGAAAACATCACCATAAACGGGTTGTCAAAGCGGGAAATAATCGCGGAAATCTCATCGCGGCAATAGGTAATCTTACCGAAGCGGAATGCCCCCGAAACTATCGGGTTTTTTAAGCAATATGCCTCAATACAGCCTGCGGCATAAGGAATATAAGTGTTCTTTCTGCCGCTGTCATATATGTCGTTTATCTGCACGAAATAAAGATTTCTCATTAAGAGTTTCTCCCGGAAATACGCGTTATTTTTTTCTTTTTTGCCCCTTAAGCCCGTATTTTTTCATTACCGAAGGAAAAAAGTGCGAGTAGAAAAACACGGTTGAAAACTGCTTGACCGAGCTGTATGTGCCGTAAACAAATCCCTTGAGACCGTGTTTGAAAATTCGGTTGAAAGTGTCGCTCGCGAGCTTTTTGATTATGCCGAAGGAATCGTCGTTGACGGAATCCCTGCCGATGAAATCTCTCCACTGAAACCAGTAATGCACCACATAAAGGTCTCTTTTCGGCACAGCCGAGAGGTTGAGCTCAGCGTTATCCGTCATCTTTTGCTCGCGCTCGGCTATTTCCGCAATCGTGCGCGGAGCTTTATACTCGGGGTATGTTTCAAGCATATTATTGTATATTTCGGAGTTCGGAACGGGCGCGAGAATGTTCATAACCGGCAGGCTCGCGGGAATATCCAGCGCGAGAGCCACGGTCTTTTTGACATCCTCCTCCGTTTCACCCGGAAAGCCTACGATAAAAGACGCCTGCACGGTGATGCCGGTCTTTTCGCAGTATTCGACGGTTGGCTTCGCGAGACTGAGGTCCGTGCTTTTCTTTATCTTGTCAATCATATCCTGGCTGCCCGATTCTATGCCGAAAAGAATCCAGCGGCAGCCGGCCTTGTACATATAATCGATATCCTCCGGTTTAAGAACACCCAGACGCATCTGACAGCCCCACACAAAATCGAGTCCGCTTTCGATAATCATTGAAAGCAGTTCGTTGCGAATCTCGCGTTTCGGCAGGAAAAGCTCGTCCGAGAAATATATGCCGTTCGCGCCGCATTTGCCCACGAGATATTCAATGTCGTGCATCACGTGCTTCGGGTCGCGGCAGCGGTTGCGCCCCTGATGAAACTGCTTGTTTGAGCAGAAGGTACAGGACGCGGGGCAACCCTTTGAGGCGTGAAGGTAAAGCATCTTTGTGCAGTGGAAAAAGGACGAAAAATATTTTTGCGGCTCAACAAGCGACCAGTCAAGCTCGGGGAAGGTCGTGAGGTCCGCGACGGGGCGGATGGGGTTGCATACATATCTGTCTGCGTCAAGATAGGCAAGCCCTTCGATTTTTGAAAAATCACGGTCTCCCGCCCACTCGTCAAGAAACTCCTTCCAGGTCACTTCGCCCTCGCCCAGAGTAATGAAATCCATCTTTCCGTCCCTGAGATACATTTCGGGCAGGGAACTCGGGGCGCTGCCGCCCCATAAAACAGGAATACCGTCTCGCCACGCATGGATTTTCGCGGTCAGCTCTGTAGCGTCAAGACTTGAATTATATGAAAGAGCCGAGATGCCCACAACCTCGGGCTGAAATTTTTCGAGCTCTTCTTCAATATCGGAGCTTTGAACCGAGCGCTCGACTATTGTGACTTCGTGCCCGTAATGTTCGAGATAGCTCGCGATTGAGATAAGCCCGAGAGGCATTGAGGGAATCCGCTGATAGACCGGCAGACTCGGATTTATGAACATTACTTTCAGACGGATTACCTCCTCTCAATCCATTTTTCGAAATAATATATCACTTTATAATATCATATACGTATTTGTTTTTCAATGTTTATTTATTATCCATAAATATGCGGAAAACTGCTTGTTGAAAACAGCGGGCGACTGTGATAGAATCAGGAAAAGACCTTAATACATTGAATATAAGGAGTGAACGCCATGCCTGCCGTATTACCGCCTCTTTACACTCACCCGTGCATAAAAAAGACGGAAAAGCCTATTATGGTGCCGTCCGATTTGCCTTATCCCTCCTCGCTTGTATTTAACGCGGGCGTGATAAAGCATAACGGCGAATACATAATGATATTCAGAAACGATTACGGCACGGATCAGACCGCCTATGAAAATGAAGGCAAAACATTTGCCGGCACAAGCATAGGTATCGCCCACAGCAAAAACGGCATTGACGGCTGGACTTTTGACCCGGAGCCGGTTCTGGACAGCGGCAAACCCGGAAACGATCCCGAAATCAAGCGCTTTTACGACCCGCGCATAGTCAAAATTGACGGCAGACTTCTTCTCTGCCTCGCAATGGATACTCCTCACGGCCTTCGCGGCGCGATTGCGGAGCTTTCGGATGACCTGCGCACCTGCCGCCTTATCAGCGCAAGCGTGCCCGATAACCGCAATATGGTGCTTTTCCCCGAAAAAATCGGCGGTGAGTATGTGCGCCTTGAGAGACCGATGCCCGTTTACAGCAGGGGCAAAGATGTTTTTGACACCTGGATTTCCCGCTCGCCGGACCTTGTTTACTGGGGGCGCAGCGAACTCGTAATCGGGGTTGAAAATGTGCCCTGGGCAAATAACAAAATCGGGCCCACCGCTTCGCCCGTAAAGACGGAGCGCGGCTGGCTCACTCTTATTCACGCCGTAGATCTGGACACTTCACGCGGCAAAAACGGCTGGGAAAAACAGTGGCAGAAGCGTTACACCGCAGGCCTTATGCTGCTTGATCTTGAGAATCCCGCAAAGGTTATTTCATTTTATGATAAACCTCTGATTGCCCCCGACAGACCTGTTGAAACAGATGAGGGCTTCAGGCAGAATGTGATTTTCCCCTGCGGCATGGTCGCCGAGGAAAACGGAGAAGTCAAAATATATTACGGTGCGTCCGACACCTGCGTGTGCCTTGCCACAGCGCAGATTGACGACCTGCTCGCGCTTCTTAAATAAAAAGGAGAATTGACATGAAAACAATTAAAACCGCACTCTCAATAGTTTTATCTTTGGTCTTTGTGTTTGCCGCTCTCACACCCGCTTTTGCGGATGACAGCAAAATCATCAAAGAGGTACGCCTCACCGTAACCGAGCCCAAAGTCGGCGACGCGCCCGCAACGGAAATCATCTCCGCAGAGCCCGAAAAATACACGGTTACAATCAGATACTGGCTGCATCAGAATGTTAATGATAATTCCACCGTTACTCAGTTTCAGGAGGGCACATACGGCGTAGTATTTTACGTTAACGCCGCCGACGGCTACAAGTTTGACACGGTCGCAAACAATGAATCCAATTTCCCCGAGTCCTCGGCTGTGGTTTTTCTTAACGGCGAAAAGACCGGATGTGTTTCTACCGAGACCGAAACCCGGCTCGCCCGCGCATTGAATTTTGAAGTGAAGGCCGAAGCCGAAGAAGATTCCGGCAATTTCTTCACAAATATCCTCAATGCAATCAAAGCATTCTTTGAATCAATAGCAAACTTTTTCAGAAATCTGTTCAAATAAAAATCCGCCGGGCAGTCTTACGATTGCCCGGCTTTGCTTTCTGATTCTTACCTCACTATCCTCGTGAAGGCGAAGACGGTGGAGAAGAAGTTGACCGCCGTCATCACGATGAAGGCGAGGGGAAGGAAGGGATTGCCGATGGGGAAGCCCTGCATATCATCCGGCGAAAAGCTGCCGATTTCCGAAAGCGAGGGCAGGGTGAAGGCCTCTTTAAGCATCTTTTTGTACATCTCGGATGAGGAGATTACGGTGAAGCTTTTTGTGAGAAGAACATCTTCCCCGCGGCGCACCTCAACGGTTATTTCTCCGGCTTTTTCCACTTTGTAAAAATAGAAAACTCGGTCGCCCGCCTCAAGGGCTTTGACGAATTCGCCGTTTATGTACACGTCCGCGGTCACGGTGTCTTCATACAGGATTTCTATCGTGTCGCCTACTGCTATTTCGCTTCTCTGAGCAAGGTCGCCGTAGCCCATTTGCGAGAGGTTGTTTTCAACATAGAGCTCGCAGCGCGGCGGAGTATCTTCGCCGTCATCATCGGCAAAAACCGCCGGGCTGAGACCCAGGGCAAGAGCGAAAGCAAGCAGCAAAGCAAGTGTCTTTTTAAGCATATGCATCATCCTTCCGGGTAATTCTTAATAAACATTATACCATTTTCCTTTCCGGAATACAAGGATACAGCGCGGCTATTTTGATTATTGATTTTTACCCGCGCGTGCGTTATAATTACTGCAATACAGATATGAAGGGAGTTATGACTATGTTTTGTCCCGAATGCGGCGCTCAGATTCCCGAAGGCGGAGTCTGCCCCAACTGTAACAAAGCGGCGCCCGAAACGGTGTCCGCGGAAAAAGTGAAAAAAGGCGAAAAGAAAACCAAACTCAAACGCAAAAAATTCGGCGATATATCATTCGGCTCCAAAAACTATGCCGCCATTCTCAGCGCCGTGCTTGTTTTTCCGGCGGCGCTCAGCGTTGCGCTGGATCTGAGCATTCACCGCGCTGAAAACTATTGGTTCGGCTATGTGGTCGGCGCGCTCGCGGTTGTGTGGGTCTGCCTTGTGCTTCCCGCGCTCAAGGTGTTTCACCCCGCGGTAAATACCCTCATCAGCTTCGCGGCTGTTATGGCCTATGTTTCGTTTATTATGTATAAAACAGGCC
The DNA here is from genome assembly GCA_002309055.1 of Ruminococcaceae bacterium UBA1236. Classification (GTDB taxonomy): domain Bacteria; phylum Bacillota; class Clostridia; order Oscillospirales; family Acutalibacteraceae; genus CAG-177. Next base: position 2,252 of record DBWO01000045.1, on the reverse strand, counting down.
ATCTCGAGTGGGTTTATGAGAAGGCGCTGCCTCTGTTTGTACTCTTTGCCGCGTTTGTGGCAATAGATTTGCTGCTCATCAGCTACCGCAAAACCTCCTGGGTAAAGGTGCTTGCCGTGATGTCGGCCGAAACGGGCATTTATCTGCTTGCGATTGAGGCAACTTTCAAGCACGGATTTGACAATCTGCGCTGGTCGCCCGTTCTCTGCGCCGTTTTCATTTCCGGCGCGGCAATGCTTTTTGCAATTTCCTATGTGGTCAAAAACAACAAAAAGGCCGCGGAGCAGAGAAAAGCTCAGCAACAGCAGCAGTATCAGTATCCGCCGCAGAATTTCGGTCAGCAATAAACTATATTATAAACGAGGTAACATATGTTTAATTTTCTTCCCCTTGCCGCCACGCTCGGCGACAAAATCGATTCAACGTTTTTCTCATTTGATTCATCGGTGTTCACTTTCTTCGGCAATATGCAAAGCGGTTTTTTCACCGTGGTCGCAAAGTTTTTCACGGCGATAGGCGATGAAAAATTCATGATTCCGTTTGTGCTGCTTGCCGCGGTGCTCTGCCTGTTCAAAAGAACAAGAAAATACGGTTTCGCCGTTATTTTCGCCATGATGGTCGGCACCCTTCTCACAAACCTCTGGCTCAAGCCCATGGTGCTCAGAATCCGCCCTTACAACACGATGCAGGGCACGGCTCTCAAGGAGCAGTTCATGAAGTGGTATGCGGCGGCGGGCTCGCTCTCGGAGAGCGACTATTCCTTCCCCTCGGGCCACACAACATCCGCGTTTGAGGTTGCCACGGCGCTCTTCATATGCCTGATAAAGGGCAAAAAAGGCAAATTCGCCTGGATTCTTCCCGTTGTTGCGGTCGGCACGATGTGCTCAAGAGTTTATCTCATGGTTCACTATCCCACCGATGTTATTGCGGGCGCCCTTGTCGGCACGCTTGCCGGCGTTATCGGCTATCTGCTTGCGGTGTTTGCCTGCTATGTCGCGGGCAAGGTGAAATTCCTTGACGCGATTGACCTTGAGAAGTTGTTCAAAAAAGGCATCAATCTCAAGGCGTGCGGCGCGCTTTTCGCTGCGGCAACGCTTATTCTGCTTTGCATCTCCTTCGGCAGAATTCTTACCGAGAAGGACGAGGTCAAGTGCGCTTACAGCCGCGAATATGACTGCCAGAACAAAGCGAGAATAGGCGAGGATAAATATCCGCCCATAGACGGTAAAAATTACTGCAAAATACACTGGAAACAGCTCACTGCAGAGAAAGCGGGCGAAGCCGACACGGACTCCGGCGCGGTTCTTACTCCCCCCGCCGATTTCTCTCTGCCGGCAGAACCGGAGCCCTCGGGAGAAGCATCCGAAACATCGGTTGCTCCGGAAACCGCCGCTGCGGCATAAATAACACACCGCCGGGATTCGCGCTTTGCCGGGTCCCGGTTTTTTTTGCCGGTGAGCGGCGGCAAAGCGCTTGCGAAATAAGCTTTGAACCCGGTCGGAAAAAAACAGGATTATAAACTTCGCGTTAATATCCGTTTAAAGATTTTTATGGCTTAAAAGAAATCAATCCATTGATTTTTATATATTTATTTGTTACAATAAAACAGTATGTAATAAATAATCTGTACACAGGCTTTTGTGTATGCGGAAAGGAAGAAAAAGGCAATGAAAAAAACAATATCGGTTATTCTCTCTCTTCTGCTCGCGCTCGGCGTGTTTGCCGTGCCGGGTGTAATCGCCTCGGCTGATGAGTACAACGGTTTTGTGTATTCGGAGGCAGACGGAGAAATCACAATCACCGGCTACACGGGCGAAAGCACCGCGGTTGAGATTCCTTCGGCTGTAAACGGCACACCCGTCACCGGAATCGCGCAGGATGCGTTCAAACAGAAGTCCATCGGGTCCGTCATAATCCCGGACAGCGTTGTGAGCATAGGCAGCGGCGCGTTTTACAAATGCCCGATAGAGTCAATAGCAATTCCGGACAGCGTTGTGAGCATAGGTAACAATGCTTTCTACGACTGCTCATCCCTCGGCACCGTAACTCTCGGCGAAGGCGTTGAGAGCATAGGAAGCCACGCTTTTTACAGTTGCCCGATAGAGTCAATAGCAATCCCGGACAGTGTAACGAGCATAGGTGACGGCGCTTTCAGCTGGTGCGAATCCCTCGGCACCGTAATTCTCGGAAACGGCATTGAGAGCATAGGAAACTATTCGTTTAATCAGTGCCCGATAACGGAAATAGAAATC
>DBWO01000037.1:22612-32295 GCA_002309055.1 Ruminococcaceae bacterium UBA1236 | reverse complement strand
CCAGTTGAAGAAGTAAAAGAAGAAGTTGCCGAAGCGGCTGAGGAAGCAGCTGAATAATTATTGATTTCCTACTGCCCACAGCGCTTTGCTGTGGGCAGTTTTTTCAGGATGTGCATCATGGAGAAGAGCAAAATTAAAGGGCCGATTTTTTGTATAGCCGCCGCGGTTATATGGGGCTTGTCTTTTGTGGCCCAGAAGGCCGGCGCGTCTGCCGGTACACTGACATTTAACGGCATCCGCCTTCTGTTGGGAGGGCTTGTGCTTATCCCTGCGGTTGTCATTTCTCATAAACACGAAAATAAACAGGGCGAAAAAAAGCCTTTTGATTTCAAAGGCGTTGTCAGGGGAGGCCTCGCGTGCGGAGCGGCGCTGTTTGCCGGCACCAATCTTCAGCAGCATGCGTTTACCTTTGATATAGCTGCGGGTAAAGTGGCTTTCATTACCGCCCTTTATATGATACTTGTGCCTGTTTTCGGAATATTCCTGCATAAAAGAGCGGGGCTCAATATCTGGATAGGCGTTGCGCTCGGTATGGCAGGCCTTTATTTCATCTGCATGATGGGCGGCGGGTTCGGCAAAATCGGTCACGGCGAGCTTTTTGCTCTTGCCTGCGCCGTATGTTTCGCCGTGCATATCCGCGTTGTCGATTATTTCTGCACCAAGGTCAACAATGTTGCCCTCTCGTGTGCCCAGTTTCTTGTGGCAGGCATCGCCTCACTTATTCTTATGCCGTTTTTCGAGGATTTCGATATTCACGTTGTCCTCTCAAATTCCGTCACAATTCTTTACGCGGGTCTTGCCTCGTGTGCGCTCGGTTTCACTTTCCAGATTTTCGGGCAGAAGACAACGGACCCTGCTCTCGCCTCGCTTCTTATGTGCCTCGAAAGTGTTTTTGCCGCGATATTCGGTTGGCTCATTCTCGGGGACATTCTGACATCCAGAGTACTGCTCGGATGCGTGATTATGTTTACAGGAATAGTTGTCACTCAAATTCCGGTTAAGGAGAAGAGAAAATGATTATTACCAAAATAGTCTCATTGCTTATTTCCGCTGTAATGGGTTTCGGCACGCTCACATTCCCCGGTATGCAGAGCCTTCCCGATATGTTCACAACGCTTCTTTTCGGCATGCCCGTAACTCAGAATTCCGTAAACGAGGAATACAGGAAGGATATTGATTACTCCTCCCTCGGTTTTTTTGACAGCACATCGGCTTTCGCAAAAAACAAGCTTGTGCTCATCCTTGATCCCTCCGCCGGATTCTTTCAGAGATATTCTCTTTTTGCCCGTGAGGGGCTCAAAGCGCTGGGCTGGTGCACGCCCGTAGACCTTTACGTTGTGTCGGATTATTTCTCTTCCGCTGCGGATATGATAGCGGAGTGCGAACGCCTTGAAGAGAATGACGAAGTGCTAATGGCGGCTCCTCTCACCGTTTCCGAGATGAGTGACTGCCTCACTCCCGATGACCCGTTTGATAATAATCCCGGCCCGCGCGCCGGGTGGGATGAGCTTTCGCCCGCTCTTAATAACTGGTGGCTCGAGTCAATTGACGCGAGGCAGGCGTGGGATTATCTGCCGCTTATAAAGAAAACCACTGTCGGCATTGTTGACAGCGGTGTCAATGCGGAGCATCCCGATCTCGCCGGTCTCATTTCTTTCCCGAATTCAAAACAGCAAAGGCGCAACCGCCCCGGTGATCACGGTACACACGTGCCCGGAATAGTATCCGCCATTCAGAATAACGCAGAGGGCATCTGCGGTGTTTTCCCGGGCGCTCCCATAGTGTATCAGGACTGGATGCCCGATGAGGACCAGAGATGGAACGATGAAATCTCGCTTATTTTCAGCCTTGTCAATGAGGTTAAAGCCGGCGCTAAGGTTATAAACTACTCCGTGGGTAAATCAAATTCCGTCCCTGAGGATTCCTCCTCACTTTCCGTTCGCACATTCATGTTTGACGGCTACCTTTATTCATACGCCGTTGCCGCGATGCTCGGCAGGGGATATGAGTTCCTCGTTCTCGAGGCGGCAGGCAACGGAAACGGCGGCGGAAGCAGAATCGATGCCGTGAACGCCGGTCTATTTGCCGCTGTTCATTCCGGATATATCTTTACGGGCTTGCACAGAGTAAGTAAAGATGATATAATAAATCATATAATGCTGGTAGGCGCCGCGCAAAATGATTTTAACGGCAAATACACCCAGGCATATTTCTCAAATGTAGGGCCCTATGTTGAGATTGCCGCGCCCGGTGTGCAGGTTTTCAGCTGCGCCGCGGACGGCACTTACCGCTATATGAGCGGCACATCAATGGCAACTCCCGTTGTAACAGCCGTTGCCGCGATGCTTTTCGGCATTAATCCCTCTTTCACCGCGAAAGAGGTCAAGGATATTCTTGTTTCATCCTCAGATAAAGTCGCCGTGGCAAATAAAACGGCTGATTATATGGGCAGCTATGAGCTTAATGACCTGCCTATGGTTAACGCGAAGCTCGCCGTAGAAAAGGCGCTCCTGCTTACAAATCCCGGCATGAAACGCGTTGAAGGCGCTTGTGAGGAAGCCGCGAACGGCACCGCTGTTTACGCCGGCAAGCAATACACAGTGCTTTCCGACGGCTCATACAGTTTCCTCGCCGGAGCAGATGAAACAGATGAAATCACATTCCTCGATGCCGACGGCAACCCCGTCACATCCGGTTCGGGCGACAGCGGGCAGGATGTGCCCGAGGACGGTCCCGATACTCCCCCCGAGGGCGGCGACACAGGCCCTGATGATGATACAGTGACTGAGCCCGGAGATTGATTCCGGAATAACATAAATAAAGTGAAAGGAAGATGTTCATGGCAGAAATCACCAAAAAGTGGTTTAAGGAAATGTCCGTCTATCAGATTTGGACCAGAAGTTTCTGCGATTCTAACGGCGACGGCATAGGCGACCTGCCCGGCGTTTACAGCAAGCTGGACTATATAAAGAGTCTCGGCGTTGACGCCATCTGGTTTTCGCCCATTTACCCCACGCCCAACGCGGACTACGGCTACGATATTTCCGACTACAAAAACATTAACCCCGAATTCGGCACTCTGGACGATTTCAAAAAGGTGCTTGAAGGCGCGCACGAGAGAGGCATGAGAGTTTTCATGGACCTCGTCGTAAACCATACCTCGGACGAGCACGAGTGGTTCAAAGAGAGCAGCAAGAGCATCGACAATCCTTATCACGATTATTATATCTGGCGCAAGGGTAAGGGCAACAAGCCCCCCAACAACTGGCAGTCCATCTTTGAGGGCGGCGCCTGGGAATACAACAAGAATCTCGACGAATACTATCTTCATGTTTTCGCCAAGAAACAGCCCGACCTCAACATGGATAATCCCAAGGTGCGCGAGGAAGTAAAGAGCATAATGCGCTTCTGGCTTGATATGGGCGTTGACGGCTTCCGTGAGGATGTTATCACATTCATATCAAAGGCGGAAGGTCTGCCCAACGGCATACCCATTCCCGTTGCCTGCGGCATAGAGCACTATAAGCACGGCCCGCACCTTGATGAATATCTTGATGAATTCAGAGCCGTTACCAATGAGTATGACTGTATGACGGTCGGCGAAGGTCCCATGACAAGCGTTAAGGATGCCGTTGAGCTTTGCAGCGAAGGTCCCGGGCAGAAGCTTGATATGCTCATTTCATTCGATCATATGAACGCGGACTGCTTTATGACCGACTGGATAAAGCTCCCGTTCAGCCTCAGAAAGCTCAGAAACACTATGACAAAGTGGCAGAAGGCAATGTACGGCAAGGGCTGGAACTGCCTTTATATCGAAAACCACGACCACGCCCGCGTCATTGACAGATACGGCTCGCTCAAATACAGGGTACAGAGCGGCAAAGCGCTTGCCACAATGTATTTCCTGCAGTGCGGCACGCCCTTCATCTATCAGGGCCAGGAAATCGGTATGACCAATATCAAGGTCGATCATCTCTACGAGTACAAGGATGTTATGACCTTCAATAACTATCGCCTTTTCAGCGGGATTCTCCATCTGCCCGAAAAGGTATTCCTCAACCTTTCCTCAAAAGTTAACCGTGAAAACGCGAGGACTCCCGTTCAGTGGAATTCCGGCAGAAACGCCGGCTTTACCACGGCGGACGAGCCCTGGTTCAAAATCAATGAGAACTACACCGAAGTCAACGTTGAGGATGCCGAGAAGGATGCGGATTCTCTTCTCAACTATTACCGCAAACTCACAAAATTCCGTAAGGAGCACGAAATAGCCATTTACGGTGAATATAATGTGCTTTGCGAAAACAGCAAATATCTCTATGTTTATGAGAGAAGGTATGAGGGCAAGAGGCTGCTTGTCATCACATCCTTCAGCGAAGATCCCGTTAAATTCAGAGTGCCCGAAGGGTATAATCTCAGCGAGGGCGAGCTTGTTCTTCAGAATTACGATGTGCTTGACCCCGGCAAAAATGAGTTTTATACAAAGCCTTATGAAGCAAGAGTTTATCTGTTTGAATAATCAAAGGAGAAATTCATATGTCAGCTGTTAAAAAATATCTGGCCGAGTTTATCGGCACATTCGTCCTTGTATTCATCGCCTGCGGCACAGCGGCGGCAATCGGATGTGATGAGCCCGCGAATTATCTTGCGGTCGCCATCGTATTCGGCCTCGTGATAGTCGCTATGGCATACTCCATCGGCAATGTTTCCGGCTGTCACATCAACCCGGCTGTTTCCATCGCCATGCTCATAAGCGGCAAGCTCAGCGTTGCTGATTTCATCGGCTACATTGTCGCTCAGTTTCTCGGCGCAATTGCCGGCGCGGCGGCCCTCATCCCCTTTGTCGGCGCGGACAGCGGCCTTGGCTCAAACGCTCTGTTTGAGGGCAGCATAGGCAAATCATTCGTGATTGAGATTATTCTCACCTTCATCTTTGTGCTTGCCATTCTCGGCGTTACGTCAAAGATTGAAAACAGCAGTGTTGCCGGTCTTGTAATCGGTCTTTCACTCACCCTTGTTCACATTTTCGGAATCCATTTCACCGGCACTTCCGTTAATCCCGCCCGTTCATTCGGCCCCGCTCTCTTCGCAGGCGGAGACGCTCTCTCAAGCGTCTGGGTATTCATCCTCGCTCCTCTTGTGGGCGGCGCACTCGCGGCAATATGCTATAAGGTGCTTGATTCCAAGAAAGACTGATTAATTGACTTTCACATTTAAACGAAAAACAAAAAGACAAAAAATAACAGAAGGGCTCGCAGTATGTTTTACTGCGGGTCCTTGTTATTTTAATATTTATATAGACTTTATAAATCATTTGTGGTAAAATCTCACGGGAAAAGAGGTGAGTGCCATAAAAAGCTTTACCGTAGGAAAAAATGACGCCGGTCAGCGCCTTGACAAATTTATTTCCAAGGCTGTGCCCGCTCTTCCGCAGTCGCTGATGTATAAATACATTAGGAAAAAGAGAATAAAAGTCAATTCCTCCAGAGGAGAGATTTCTCAGAAACTCTGCGAGGGTGATGTGATTGAGCTGTACATAAACGACGAATTTTTCGCACCGGTGCCCGAAAAATACGATTTTCTGACCGCGTCAAAAAATCTGGGTATAGTTTATGAGGACTCGAATCTCATGCTGCTCGATAAACCCGTCGGTCTGCTTTCTCACCCCGATGAGGGAGAGTATAACGACACACTTATTACAAGAGTCAAACGTTATCTCTATGAAAATGGGGAGTATAACCCCGCGGACGAAAACTCCTTCGCTCCCGCCCTTGTAAACAGAATAGACCGCAACACCGCCGGCATTGTTATCGCCGCAAAAAAAGCCGCCTCTCTCAGAATCCTTAATGAAAAACTCAAAAACAGAGAAATTGAAAAATTCTATCTCTGCGTCACTCACGGCATATTTGAAAAGAAAGCGGATGTGCTTACCGCCTATATGACAAAAGACGAAAAGAAAAACAAAGTCACTGTCTATAAAGACCCTGTTCCCGGCTCGAAAACGATGAAAACCGGATACAAAGTCATAAAGGAAGGCAAGGGACTCTCGCTCCTCGAAGTGGAGCTTTTCACGGGCCGCACTCATCAGATAAGGGCGCATCTCGCCTTTGAGGGGCACCCGCTTGTGGGCGACGGCAAATACGGCACAAACGCTCTCAATAAACCCCTCGGCTACAAAAAACAGTTCCTCTGCTCATATAAACTGAGGTTCGCGTTTGCGACGGATGCAGGTGAACTTGATTATCTTAACGGACGTGAATATGAGCTTAAAGACGTTTGGTTTGAAAAAGAGTTTCCCGATTTTGAGTGAAATGAGGGTTAAAACGGCAAAAAAAGTTGCTGAAAAGTCATAAAATATCTATAAAATACTTGTAAAAAATAAAAAAATAGTATAATATATATACATTATGCCGCTTTACTTCCGGTTTATACCCGGCGCGGCTCTTAATAAACGAAGTAAAGGATGAACAGACAAAATGGCCAAGAAAGAAAGCAAAAGCAAGGCTGAGCTTTACCGCCAGGAGCGTAAAGAAAGAATTGCCAAAGCAAACAAAAAGAATGCCAGAAGCATAGAGAAGACAAAGACTGTCGGCACCATCTTAAAGAAGGCTGTTGCGATAGTTCTTGTTGCCGCAATCGTTCTCGGTATCGGTTACTATATCTACACTCTTACCGGTATCGGTCAGAAGCTGACAAAGGCTATGTCATTCTCTGACGGTGAAAAAGTCAGCGAGGCACTGTTTGCTTATTACTACAGCTCAACATATTCACAGACCGTTCAGTATTCGCAGATGCTTGCTCAGTACGGCTACGGCAGCTCGGGTTATGATACAAACACACCTCCCGACAAGCAGAACACCACCGATGCCGACGGCAACGAAATCACCTATGCTGAGTACTTCAGGACCAGCGCTATTGACCGCGTTAAGTACATAAAGGCCCTTTACGAAGAGGCAAAGGCAGCCGGCTTTGAGCTTGATGAAGACGGCAAGGCAGAGGTCAAAGAGACCATCGACAGCTACAGAGACAGCGCAAAGGAAAGCGGTTATTCACTCGGCGCTTATCTCAAGTCAAACTTCGGCGCCGGCTTCTCTGAGAAAATGTTCAAAGAAGCTATCGAAAAAAATGAGATAGCCATCCACTACGCTGAGCATAAGAAAGAAGAGCTCGGCAAGAGCATCACCGAAGAAGAGCTCAGCAAAGAGTATAAAGACAATCAGAAACTTTACGATTACACCGACCTTCATTATTATATTTTCAAGGGCACCGCTCTTGAGGCAGAGGAAGGCGAGAGTGACGAAGCTCTGAAGGCAAGACAGGAAAAGGCCAACAAAGAGCTTTTCGCAAAGGTTGAAAAAGTTGCCGATAAGGTAACAAATCTCGACACCTTCGAGGCGGCTGTAGCCGAATACCTTGAGGCAGACAGCAAGGCGGAAACTGAAGAAGCCAAAGCCGATACCGCGGAGCAGGCCGAAACCGCAGAAGATGCTGAAGCGAAGGAAGAGGCCGAAGAAGAGACAACCAATACCACCGAAGTCCTTCACGCAACTTATGACAAAATCAACAGCGCTCTCAACGATGCCGCGGCAGACTGGGCATTTGATTCAGCACGCAAGGCAGGCGAATCAAGCATGTTCACCGATGAGACCGATGCTTATATCGTTTTCGTTGATAAGCCCGCATACGTTTCCCACAGCGTAGATGTCCGCCACCTTCTTGTTAAATTCGGCAACGAAGAGGGTCAGGAAGTCAGCCAGGCTCAGGACGAAGAAGCGCTCAAGAAGGCAAACGAATACCTTGCCGAGTGGAAAAACGGCGACAAGACCGAGGAATCCTTCACCGAGATGGTAAAGAAACATTCCGAGGATGAAGGTTCCGTTGATAACGGCGGCCTGTATGCCGGCATGAGAATCACCGACAGCTATGTTCAGCCTTTCCTTGACTGGTCATTTGACCCTGCGAGAAAAGTCGGTGACATTGAAATCGTCAAGACCGAATACGGCTATCATATTATGTACTTCTCAGCCGACAACAAAGATGATGTTGACTGGAAGAACACTATCCGTACCGACAAAGGCGAAGAGCTTTACTCCGGTTTTGAAAAGACCATGCTCGCCGATGACGGCAAGTACGCACCCACAGTAAACGTCAAGGTTACCGAGCGCGTGCGCGATGATTTCTGCAAGAGAATCAATAAGAACCTTGCCCTTTCGGCAAAATAAGCAATAAACACCGATAAAAGGAGAAAGCCGTTTTATGTAAATATCCCGGCTTTCTCCTTTGCTGAATAATCTCAACAGCAGTGCCCGGAGAACGGAGGTGATTATCGTGGAAGAGAGCAGACTGACCGTGTTCAGGCAGTCGTATTTCGGCTCCGCGGCGGCGTTTTGCAGAATTGTCACAACGGCGCTGTGTGCTCTGTGCCTGTTTCTGCCGGTTGCTTCTTATTCGGTAAAAATACCGATGTTTATAAGAAACTTATCAGTGAGTCTCAAAGGCGCTTATGATATCATCAAATCCGGCGAAATCGAAGAACTCACCGCAATGGGCAGAAGCACACTGCTTTCGGATATGACAGAGAAAGCAATGCTTGTTTTCGGCATTTTCCTTCTCCTCGCGCTCACTGTTTTCACGGTAATCGCGTTTTTTATTTTCTCCTCCCTCGGCGTTTCAACCGCTTCAAGGTTTATGGCGGCGTTTTCGTTCGGCGGAGCGGCGCTCGCGGCGTTTCTTCAGGCGTTTATTCTTATCGTCGCCGCTTCAGCGCGCTTTCCTTCATTCGTCAGTGCCGAAGCCGGCTGGGGCGCGGCGGCAGCGTGCGCGGCGCTTCTTCTTAACGGGCTTCTGAATCTGCGCGTTATGAAGTCTCTTTCTCTTAAAGAAGGGGAGGTGAGCGGTGATGATTAAAAAGATTGCCGCTTGTGTCCTCGCGCTTGCCGTTGTAATAACCGCTGCCGTTTTGATTGTTAAACATCGAGGCACGAAGGCTGAAAATCCGCCCGTTCCCGGAACAGCGGAAACCGTGCCCGGAGATTTCGGGGATTATATACCGGACAGCCCCGAAGAGAGAATAGCTTTAATTCAGGAAAAGTATGCCGCTTTGTTTTCGGAGGACTGCAAAATAACAAAAACCGTTAAAGCGTCTTATTCCGATGCCGAAACGGAATTTACCGAAGCGGATGAAGCCATCGCTTTGATAATCGCGGATGAAGTGGTGAAATATGCCGAAAGCGTTTATCCGGTTTATGAAGATACGCCGGGCAATGAGGCGCTCGATTCCAGAAAGGTTATACTGGGCGTGAGGGATGTGACCGGTTATGAGTTTTCCTGCCTCAAATCAGACCCGGACGCCTGCCTTTTCAGATATAATCTTGCTTCTGCAGCATATCCCGACCCCGGCTGTGTCAGCGATGCTCTCTGCTTCGGCAGTAATGCCTTTGTGCTCGAAGAGGTTGAGCGAAAATTCCGCGGCGCCGCCGAATTCGGCGTTGTTCATATTGAAATGGCCGCAGGCAGCATAAGCGGCATTATAAACACACAGACAGGCAGATTGAAAGAAATAACCTTCTCACATACATACACGGTGAATGCAGTGCTCACCTTCATAGGCGATTATTCCGGTTTGGGAGTTAAGCACATATCATTCACCTACACGGCGGATGAAACCTATACCGCCGATTGGCAGG
>DBWO01000037.1:1850-22599 GCA_002309055.1 Ruminococcaceae bacterium UBA1236 | reverse complement strand
GCCCCTGCCGTGACAGCGGAAACCGCAGACAAAAAGACAAAAGAAAAAACCACTTACGGAGGTATTGCAGATGTATAATTTTGTTCCCGTGCTAACCTTTATAAAAGACGGCAAAAAAGTTAAAAGCGACAAGCTTGAAAACGAGCTTTATACTCTTGATATTTCAATAAACGAAGGCGAGCTCAAGTGTGTTCTTCACCCGAAACGTGAGTTTCAGCTTTTCTCCTTTGCTCTTGAGGCAAAGAGAGCGCTTGACGATGACGAGGTATTTTTTGTAAACGGTTTCCAGTCCTGGTCCACTTGCCAGGAATGCAAAAAAGGCGACCTCGTCGCGGATGTTGTTTCGCTTGCAAACATCAGCCCGTTTACCCGCCGCCTTGCCACAATGTCGGGTGACTATCATTTCACCACATACGGCGAGCAGGGCAGATTTCACTCCTTTACCTACACCTATTTCCGCCGCGGTGATTTTCTTGAGCTTTTCGGCTCGGCAAATGAAAGAACGGGTTACACGATATTTGAGATTGAAGGCCGCCGCGGTATTTTCCGCATTACCAAGGATGTTGAGGGCGTAACTGCAAAAGAGGATTATGAGCTTCTTAATGTCAGATCATTCAAAGGCACCTACGATGAAGTTTTTGACAGCTACTTTTCCTCTCTCAATCTCCGTAAGCCCAAAATTGAGCATCTCTCGGGCTACACATCCTGGTATAACTATTTCCAGAAGATTGATGAAAGAATCATTCTGCGCGATCTTGACGGTCTCGACAGAGCAAAGGAAGATGTTTCCATATTCCAGGTTGACGACGGCTATGAAACCTATGTCGGCGACTGGCTCGATGTTGACAGGCGCAAGTTCCCCAACGGTATGAAGAATATCGCCGATAAGATTCACGCCAAGGGCTATCTTGCCGGTATATGGATTGCCCCCTTCTCCGTGCAGAGGGTTTCGAAAATCGCAAAAGAGCATCCCGACTGGCTCATCAGAAATAAGAAGGGCAAAAAAGAGTGGGGCTGCTTCGCCTGGGGCGGCGCATACACGATTGATATTTACAATCCTCAGGTTCGCGAATATATAAAGCATTTCTTTGATGTCATCCTCAACGACTGGGGCTATGATATGGTCAAGCTGGACTTCCTCTATTCAGAGGCGACAGAACCGCGCTGCAACAAGTCCAGAGGTCAGATTATGTGCGAGGCAATGGATTTCCTTCGCGAGTGCGTGGGTGAGGAAAAGCTCATCCTCGGCTGCGGCATGCCTCTCGGCCCCGGCTTCGGCGTTGTTGATGCCTGCCGTATCAGCTGCGACGTGGACCTTGACTATGACGGTAAGTTCTATAATAAATTCGGCGTGAACAGAGAGATTCCCTCTGCGCAGAATGCCATCAATAACACTATTTACCGCCGTCACTTAAACGGCAGAGTGTTCTGCAATGACCCCGACGTTTTCTTCCTCAGGGATGACAACCTCACCTTCACATGGGAGCAGAAAGAGCTTCTCGCGACGGTCAACAATATGTTCGGCGATGTACTCTTTGTTTCCGATAACGCGGGTGATTACGGCGATAAAGAGCTTGCAATGCTCAAAAAGAGCTTTGTCAGAAACAGCGCTGACGTTCACTCCACTTATATGACAGACAGCGAAGTGTTTGAGATCAAATATACCGATGACAGCGGAGATCATACCTTCGCCTTCAACATAAAGACCGGTAAGATTATTTCACGATAATGCAGGTGAAAAAATGAGAGTCGTAGTAAAAATCGGCACATCCACATTAACCCATGCAACAGGCAGAATAAACATAAGGCGTGTTGAATCGCTCTGCCGTGTGCTCAGTGATCTTAAAAACGCGGGCAATGAGATTATTCTCGTTTCCTCGGGCGCAATAGGTATGGGCGTAGGCAAGCTTATGCTCAGCAATAAGCCCGAAGATATACCCACAAAGCAGGCGGCAGCGGCGGTGGGACAGTGCGAGCTTATGTATGTTTATGATAACGAGTTTGCAAAGTATAACCACAATGTCGCTCAGATACTCATAACGGGCAACGATGTAGAAAACCCGCAGAACCTGCTCAATTTCCAGAACACCGTTAACCGCCTTCTTGAGTTCGGCGTGCTGCCCGTCATAAATGAAAACGATTCCGTTTCCACCGACGAAATCGCCATCGGCGACAATGACGCCCTCGGCGCGATAGTTGCCTCTCACGTCGGCGCACAGCGCCTCATTATTCTTTCGGATATTGACGGGCTCTATGACAAAAATCCGTCCGTTTACCCCGATGCGAAGCTCATAAAAGAGGTGAGCGAAATCACTCCGGAAATCACCCTTATGGCAGGCGGCAAGGGCACAAGTCTCGGCACGGGCGGAATGGTTACAAAACTCCACGCGGCGCAGATTGCGATGGATGCCGGTGTTGAAATGATAATTGCAAACGGAAGAAATCCCGAAGTGCTCTACGATATATCCGAAGGCAAACAAGTAGGCACACTGTTTAAGAGGAAATGAAAATGACTACATCCGAAATACTTGAAAGAGCAGTCAGGGCAAAGCCGGACATAAGGTCCCTTTCGCCCTCAAAGAAAAATGAAGCCATAGCGTCAATGGTTACCTCTCTCAAAACCTATGAGGACAGAATCCTTGAGGCAAACAGGGCGGACCTTGAAGACGCGAAGGGCAGAATCTCCGATGTTATGCTTGACCGCCTCGCGCTCTCTCACGACAGAATTGAGGGTATGGCAAAGGGCATGGAGGATGTCGCCCTTCTTCCTGACCCCGACGGTAAGGTCGTAAGGCGCGTTGAAAGGCCGAACGGTCTCATAATCGAAAAAACGCTTGTCCCGATGGGCGTAATCGGCATCATTTATGAGAGCAGGCCCAATGTTACCTCCGATGCCGCGGTGCTCTGCTTCAAGAGCTCCAACGTCTGCGTTTTAAGGGGCGGCAAAGAGGCATACCGCACGTCAAGAGTGATTACGGACGCCCTGAGAAGCGGCCTTGAAAACGCCGGAGTAAATCCCGACGCGATACAGCTTGTTGACGATACATCACGCGAGAGCGCAAATGAGATGATGACGGCAAAGGGCAAAATCGATCTGCTTATCCCGAGAGGGGGCAGGGGGCTCATAAAGGCGTGCAGTGAAAACGCCACCGTGCCCTGCATAGAAACGGGCACCGGAATCTGTCACATCTATGTTGAGAAAACCGCCGATATCGATATGGCGCTGAACATAGTCGATAACGCCAAAACTTCACGCCCGTCCGTATGCAACGCGTGCGAGGTGTGCGTTGTTGATGAGGCAATCGCTCCCGTATTTCTCCCGAAACTACGCGAAAGACTTTGCGAAGGGCGCGAAAACCCCGTTGAGCTTATCCTCGATGAAAAGAGCGCCGGTATAATAAGCGGCACTCCCGCAAGCGAAAACAGTTTTGACACCGAGTATCTCGATTACATTCTCGCAATCAAGGTTGTTAAAGATGTGAAAGAGGCTGTCAGCCATATTCAGGCCCATTCAACAGGGCACAGTGAGTCAATAATAACCCGTGACGACAGTGCGGCGCAATACTTTGTCAATTACGTTGATTCTGCGGCGGTTTATGTTAACGCCTCCACAAGGTTTACAGACGGCGGAGAATTCGGTCTCGGCTGTGAAATGGGCATCTCCACCCAGAAGATGCACGCGAGAGGTCCTATGGGGCTTGAGGAAATGATGACTTATCATTATGTAATTAAAGGAAACGGTCAGGTGAGATAATGTATAAATTCGGATTTATAGGCGCGGGCAATATGGGCTCCGCTCTCGCAAAAGGCATAAGCAAAAAAGCAGGCGGAGCAAACATCGCTGTTTGCGATACCGATACAGCGAAGGCAAACTCTCTTGCCGCGGAAATCGGAGCGAAATGCACCGATATAAACGACATAGCTCAAAACGCGGAATACATTGTGCTTGCGGTAAAGCCTCAGTCGCTCGAGAATGTGCTCGGCAGTATCTCGGATATTCTTAAAAGCAGAGGCCGTTTTGTTTTTGTCACAATGGCGGCAGGCACTCCTATCGCGAGAATACTTGCGTTTGCGGGCGTTAACGCACCCGTTATCAGGATTATGCCTAATGTTCCCTGCGCGGTAGGTGCGGGTATGATTCTCTGCGCGAGAAACGAAGCTGTCACGGATACGGAGCTTGATGCGTTTGTAAACGCCTCCGAAAACTGCGGCAGAATTGATATAATTGAAGAGAAAAATATTGACGCCTACTCCGTTGTTACGGGATGCGGCCCCGCCTATGTTTACCTTATGCTCGAGGCGCTCGCGGACGGAATGGTGGAGTGCGGTGTGCCCAGGGACAAGGCATATATCTATGCCGCGCAGATGACAGAGGGCTCGGCAAAGCTGATGCTTGATACAGGCAGAATGCCCGCCGACCTCAAGGATTCCGTGTGCAGCCCCGGAGGAACAACTATCGAAGGCGTGAGAGCTCTCGAAAAGGGAGGATTCAGAAGCACGCTCATAGAAGCCACCAGAGCGTCATACAACAGAACACTTGAACTTACCAAATGAGTTCACAATATATATTTATTGCGTTCTGTTGAAATGTACATCACTTAATTGCTTGTATATCAACAATAACGGCATAAATTGCTTAAACGGAGTACAGAACTTATTCTGTACTCCGTTCTGTATTGCATTCTTTATATTTATATGGTAAAATTCCACAGGTTTATTATGAAATTTATTTATAAGAGGTGTATTTATGTTTAACGCACAGCTGATTGCCTTCATCATGTATTTCGCTTTGATTATAGGTGTAGGCATATTCTTCTTTATCAAAACCAAGAACGGTAATGAAAAGGATTATTTCCTCGGCGGCCGTTCAATGGGTCCCTGGGTCACCGCGATGAGCGCGCAGGCGTCCGATATGAGCGGTTGGCTTCTTATGGGTTTCCCCGGCAGCATTCTTGCCTTCGGTATGGGCAAGGTGTGGATCGGCATCGGTCTTGCAGTCGGCACAATCCTTAACTGGATTCTCGTTGCAAGAAGGCTCCGCCGTTTCTCCGCCGCCGCAAATGATTCAATCACCATTCCGCAGTACCTCAAGAACAGATTCCTTGAAGAGGGCAAAGCGCTTCAGATAATCTGCGCGATTATCTTCCTTATCTGCTTCACAGCATATGTTGCTTCCAGCTTTCTTGCGGGCGCCGCTGTTTTCACCAAGGTGCTTCCCTCTGTTCCTCAGGAAAAAGCTCTCATTATCTTTGCTGCAATTATCGTTCTTTACACGTTCCTCGGCGGCTTCAAGGCCGTTTGCTGGACCGATTTCTTCCAGGGTCTTATGATGCTTATCGCCCTTCTTGCTGTTCCCATCCTTATCGTAAAGGCCGCCGATTTCTCCGCGGCTAACATCACGAGGGATTATATTATGCAGGATGGTACCGTAAGCTCATTTAATTCCAACCCCTTCACCTCAAGCTGGACAGATATAGTTTCCGGTTTCGGTTGGGGACTCGGCTATTTCGGTATGCCCCACATTATAGTCAGATTTATGTCCGCAAAGAATTCCAAAACCCTTAAGAAGTCTGCTGTTATCGGCATAATCTGGGTTATTCTTTCTCTCGGTGCTGCAATCGCAATTGCCATTCTCGGCAGAGCGCTTTACGCAGAGCAGCTTCTCGCTGATGGCCTTCAGGAAAGAATTTTCATCAAATGCACAGAGCTCTTCCCCGCTTTTGTCGGCGGTCTTCTCCTTTCAGCTGTCATTGCCGCGGCAATGAGCACTGCGGATTCACAGCTTCTTGTTGCTTCATCTTCCTTCACCAGCGATATTTATAAGCCCGTTATCAGAAAACAGGCATCCGATAAAGAGGCGCTCTGGGTCGGCAGAATTGTTGTTCTTATAATCGCTGTTGTTGCATACTTCATTGCGAGCAGCAAATCCAGCGCGGCAAGCGGCATTATGAACCTTGTTGAAAACGCTTGGGGCGGTTTCGGCGCATCCTTCGGCCCCGTTATCATCCTTTCACTCTTCTGGAAGCGTTTCAATTACAAAGGCGCAATTGCCGGCGTTGTGTGCGGAGCTGTTACTGACATACTCTGGCTTATTCTTGTCAATAATGCTGATAACGGTTTCTACCTTTACGAAATCGTGCCCGGCTTTATCGT
Source organism: Ruminococcaceae bacterium UBA1236 (assembly GCA_002309055.1). Lineage (GTDB taxonomy): Bacteria > Bacillota > Clostridia > Oscillospirales > Acutalibacteraceae > CAG-177. The sequence continues at coordinate 16,446 of DBWO01000037.1, read as the reverse complement.
CGGCACACTTGCGGCCGTTATCGTTACACTCATCACACCCGAGCCCAAGCAGGAAGTTAAGGACCTGTTTGATAAGGCTGTCAGCGTGAGCGAAGAAGAATAATTAACAGAATTCAAAGATGCCGGCATGGTTTTTCCTGCCGGCTTCTTTTTTGAGCGTTTAAAAACAGCAAAAATCACGCCTTTTAAACCTTGTTTTGGTTTGACTTTATAAATGCCGCATAGTATAATATAATTTATAAAATATCAAGGAGGATAAAAGAATGAATTACGAGATAAAAGGTACCCCTCTGCCTGTAGTGGAAATCAGTCTTGCTGCCGGCGAAAGCATCAAGTGCCAGGGCGGCGCCATGAGCTGGATGAGCCCCAATATGCAGATGAATACACAGGGCGGCGGCATCGGAAAACTCTTTTCAAAAGCGCTTACCGGAGAGGCACTTTTTCATAATATTTATACCGCGCAGGGCGGTGAAGGAATCATTGCCTTCGGCTCAAGGCTTCCGGGTCAGATTCTTGCCGTGCCGGTTGCACCCGGCAGAGAAATAATCTGCCAGAAATCCGCTTATCTCGCTTCCACACCCGGTGTTGAAATGAGCGTATTCTTCCAGAAAAAAATCGGCGCGGGCTTTTTCGGCGGCGAGGGCTTCATAATGCAGAAACTCTCGGGCGAAGGCATTGCTTTTATTGAGATAGACGGCATGGCTGAAACCAAGGAGCTTGCCGCGGGCGAAAAAATAGTTCTTGACACGGGCATTCTCGCCATGATGGACTCAACCTGCTCTATGGATATCCAGTCTGTCGGAGGAATTAAAAACACTCTTTTGGGCGGTGAGGGCTTCTTTAATACTGTGGTTACAGGTCCCGGCAAGGTCACTCTTCAGACTATGCCCGCGTCAAAACTTTCGGCCGCTGTTGTTACACCGTCAATGAGGTCGTAAAATGTATAAGAATGTTAAAAATATTGCCCACAGGGGCTACAGCGGGGTATACCCGGCAAATACGGAGATTGCTTTCATAAAAGCCCGTGAAAAAGGCTTTGACGGAGCGGAAACCGATGTGAGAATCACGGCGGACGGTGAGTTTATCATTAATCACGACAGCATTGTAAGGTTTGCAGACGGCACGGAGCTTGTCGCCGAGGAAACCGACCTTGCAACTCTTCTGTCAAAGCCGATAATGAATGATACAACTGATGACGAGGTTTATGTATGCACCTTCAGGCGTTACCTTGAGATAATGCGCGAAGGCGGTATGATATGCTTTGTTGAAATCAAGAGCCGCCTTGACGAAAATCAGATTAAAGATATTTACGACCTTATGCGGGATGTTTACGACATCGGAAAATGTGTGGTGCAGTCCTTTGATTTTGACAACATCACTCTCTCAAGGCAGTATGTGCCCGGTATCCCCATTATGCTCACTCACGGAATGGGTGAGAAGGACCTCGGCTACGAGCGCTGTTTTGACGGTGGTTTTTCCATTGATGTGGATTACAACCTGCTGGATGAGGAACTCATCAGCGCATTCCACTCAAGAGGCCTTGAAGTCGGAGTCTGGACCGTTAATAATGAAGACGATTACAGGCGCCTGAGGGAAATGGACATAGATTATATTGAGTCGGATTATTTCTGTAATTAATTATTGGAGGGGTCAAATTGAAAAAGGCATTCAAATCAATCGTTTCTCTTTTACTATGCGCAGTCATTATGCTTTCTTTTACCTGTATCGGCTTTGCGAAGAAGCTGAGCTCATGCTCATCGGACTGCGGCTTTTATCCCACAATCATCGTTCCCGGCCTCGGTCAGTCGAGCGTTGTTGTGGTTGATGATGACGGCAACTTTGTGCTTGATAAGGACGGCAACAAAGTTTCCGCCTTCCCTGCATATCTGCAGGTTGACAAAATAGTCGCCCGCATTATCGCACCTGCTTTTCTCTCTCTTGCGGCGCAGAGAGATGTGGGCCTTTCAGACGCTTTCGCTGATGTTATTGATGACAGCTTCGGAATCAACTCCAGTGACCTTTACGCGCAGAATACAGGCAATGTCGTCACCGAGAAATTTATGTATTCCTATGCAGACTGCAATGAATACGAAAAGAAGATAATCAATACGCACATCCCCTTTGAGATGTATCCCACAGACCTTCCGAAAGATCATATTTATTATTTCTCCTATAACTCATTCGGCAATCATATTGACCTTGTTGAAGAGCTTTATAATTATATTCAGATGGTCAAGGAGCAGACCGGCCACAAAAAGGTTAACCTTGTGCCGCTTTCGCAGGGCAGCACTATCGTGAGCGCTATGCTCGAGTATCATCCCGAGGTTATGGATCAGCTTCATAAGGTTATGTTTGTTGTGCCCGCTCTCGACGGCTCATCAATAATCGGCGATGTTTTCAACGGCAGAATCAACTTCCTCAAAGCGGATTATCTCTATAACGGCTTCCTTGAGGAAATCCGTCTGCTTGATGAATTCACCGCGAGACTCATCGAAATTGTCGCGCGCATTCTGCCGGACGAGGTTCTTATGGCAACGCTGGAGAAGGGCGTGAAGCATCTTGTTGAAAACACGATGATAAGAAGCACAAGCATGTGGACCCTCTGCCCGAGCGCAGATTATCCCTCTGCCGCTCAGAGATATCTTTCCTCACCTGAAATGGTTCATATAAAGGAGCAGACCGATAAGTATTATCAGGCGCAACTTCACGCGCGTTCAAATGTGCAGAAGCTTGTGAACAAGGGCGTTCAGGTGTTTGACGTTGCCGAATACAACTACGCCGTAATCAATGTCGGCGAAAGCTGGAACAAGGAAAACGGTGACTTTATCATAGACCTTGACTCAACCTCAATGGGTGCATATGCGGCAAATTGCGGCGAAACTCTCCCCGAAGGATATAAACAGAAGAATACCCATTGCTCAAATCCCGCTCATAACCACATTTCTCCGGGCAGGGTTGTTGACGCTTCGGCAGGTCTTTTGCCCGATCATACCTTCTATTTTGACGGCCAGAGGCACGACCTTACCGCGCATAACGATGTTATTCTCCGACTTGCTATGCAGCTTATCGCAAACGATAACATAAAGAATGTCTATACATCACCCGAGTTTCCGCAGTTCCTTTCCGGAAGGGATGTCAGAAAGCTGCACGAGCTTCTTGAGAAGGCGGAAGGCGTAAACACAACCTGGCTTCTTCCTTCAAAGAAGGCGGAGCTTAAGAGCGCTGTTGACGAGGCAAACGCGGTGCTTGCCGATAACCTTAAAACCTCGGCGGATTTTGCAAGATGCGAGGAGCGCCTCGGAAAGTGCCTTGCGAGCATAGGGGCTTATAAGATTGAGAAAGAGAAGGATCCCTCCTTCCTCGCGAAAATAAGCAACTGGCTCTATGACAATTTCGGCACGAACGGCTATTCCGAAATGCCCAAAGCCGCTCTGAATGGTTTTATTGATAAGATTGAAACCTTTTTCGGCGGGCTCTTCGGTATATAAAATAAACCAGACCCTGACCTTTTCCGGCCAGGGTCATCCCGTTTCAGACGAATGATAAAGCGGAGTAAATAACAGGGGTGTAAGCATAATGGATAAATATGATATTGTTATTATCGGCGCGGCAACGTCCGGAGCGTATTTTGCCCGTAAAACGGCAAAGCGCGGCTTCAAAGTAAAAGTGATTGAGAAGCTCAGCCCCGAAACGCTCGGCACGAGGATGGATATTTTTCACGTAACGCGTACGGACATCAACACATTTGAAATGCCCGATGTGCACGAGGGAGACCCCGCCTGGGCGTTTGAATTCACCGAAAACCATTTTTCTTCCCCTTCGAATAAATATAACTTTTTTATGAAGGCGGAAACCGTCGGCCTTCATATGCACGAGTATGTCGCTCTTATGGTGAAATACGCGCAGGAGGCGGGCGCTGAGTTTGAATACGGCGCGGCCTTCAAAGAGTTTATTTTTGAAAACGGTCATATTGCAGGTATCAGGTATGAAACGCAGGACGGCCTTAAAGAAGTCCGCGCGGATGTTGTTGTTGACTGCTCCGGCTCCGGTGCCGTCGCGAGGCGCGCCCTTCCCAACGGCTACGGCATTGAGAATTTCACCCTTGCCGATGACGATATGTTCTATGTTCTTCTGAGATACGCGAAATTTGACGAGAAGCAGATTAATACCTTCTGGCTTCACGCAAAATCCTGGTATGCGCCTTTTTCAATGAATGAAAACGAAAAAATAATCGGCACGGGTGCCGTCGGCTCATTCAATAATGCCGAAAGAACTGCCGCGAAACTTGACGCGGTCGTAAATCAGGGTAATTTTGAGCTTGTAAGAACAGAGAAGGGCACAACCCCGTTCAGGCGCCCGCCATATTCGCTTGTCGCGGATAATTTCATCGTAGCGGGCGATGCCGCCTGTCTCACAAAGCCGGACTGCGGCGAGGGCGTCACTTCAAGTATGGTTATGCTTGATATTGCCGCCGATGTGCTTGAAGCCGCGCTCAGGCAGGGCAGGGCCGATAAAAAAGCCCTGTGGGATATTAACGTAAGGTACAATAAGAAACAGGGCGCAGATTTCTCTCTTGTGAGAGCTTTCCTCACAAAGCTCATAGCGACAGTAAGCGATGATGAGCTTGAATACTGTTTCGCGAACGGCATAATTTTCAACGAAAAATTTCTCGGTGATATGAAGGCCTCTCCGGCGGATGCCCTGCAGAGCCTTAAAGGTATTCTGAGCGGTATTACCGGTAAGCAGGTTTCGCTTAAAACCGTTTCCGCCGCCCTGGCAGGCGTCAGTCTCGCTCTTATGCTCAGAACCCATTATATCAATTTTCCGAAGGATCCCGTAAAACTGCCTGCCTGGTCTGCAGTTGCCGACAGACTCTGGAAAAAAGTTGGTAAACTCAGTGAGGATTGATGATATGAAAAAGATTATTTCGGTCATACTCTGCGCCGTCCTTCTTGCCTGCGTTTGCGGTGTAACCGGTTACGGCGCCGTTCCCGACCCCGAGATTGAAATAGAGGGTGAAAAAACGGATAATCCCATAGTCATCCTTCCCGGCTACAGCGGATGCCGCCTTTATTACGGTGATGACCCCGAAACGGGAGTCTGCGCCTGGGCGGGTGTTTCGCTTGATGAACTCGGCCCGAATCTTCTGAAAAGAATTGCTGAGCTCGGCATAGGTCTCGGCGCTCTCACGCTCGGGAACGCGGATTATATCGCAAAGATTATTGCCGAGGAGTTTGAAAACACCTGGCCCTATATGGCCTGTAATCCGGACGGCACAAGCGTATATGACCTGCATCCGTATTATACCGACCCCGAAACGACAAACAGCAAGTGGCTGAGCGACACGGACAATGATTTCTGCCGCCACGACAGGGAAATGGTCGGAATATTCGAGGATTATGTAGGTAAAGAAAACATTTATAATTTCAATGTTGACTGGCGTATGGGCGCTGAGGACTGCGCAAATCAGCTTAACGACTACATAAAAGCTGTCAAGAAATACACAGGCAAGGATAAAGTCAATATTTACGCCATAAGTCACGGCGGCCAGATTGCCGCAACATATCTCGCTCTTTTCGGCGAGCAGCTTGACGCCGATACCGTTGTGCTCTCTTCACCAGCAATAGGCGGCTCAGGTCTCGCCAGCGACCTGCTCCTTCGTCAGGTTGACGCAGATGAGCAGACAATTGTTCAGATGGTCGAGCAAGTAACACATACGGAAGAAAACTATGAGTGGCTTCTCAGGGCAAATCAGCTCGGTTTTCTTGATAAAGTGCTCAATTCCCTTGTGCCTCATGTTGTCAATCTGATGGGATACTGGCCGAGCGTGTGGGATTTCACTGTCACTGAAAAATATGAGGAATGCAAGGCAAAATATCTCTCGGGCAGTGAGTGCGCTCCGCTCGCCGGGCAGAGCGACCGTTTCCACTATGAGATTCTGCCGACGGTCGGTGAAAAAATGCAGTGGTGCAGGGACCACGGGATGAATATCTCAATCATCACGGGCACGGGCTGCAGAATCGCGAGCGGTATGCAGGTAAATTCCGATGCCATAATACCCGTTTCAAGCGCAACGGGCGCAACCTGCGCACCATTCGGCTCAAGGTTTGACGACGGCTATACCCAGGTTAAAGACTGCGGCGGCAAATATAAAGTATCTCCCGATAAAACAATTGACGCCTCAACCTGCTATCTGCCCGATAACACATGGTTTTCTCTCGGCAATTATCACGCCTGGACTTATTTCAGCGATATCACAAAGTATCTGACCGCGCAGCTTGTTCTGACAAACGAGATAGGCAGTGTCTATGATGACCCCGCTTATCCGCAGTTTCTTAAATCCGACAATGAGTCAAAGTCCGTTGTCTTTGATTTCAATAATGCTGTTACCGGCTACATATCGGGCGAATCGGACGCGCTCGAAATAAGAAATGTGATGAAGAAGGGCAGCATCAGAGTAAATGCCGTTTATGCCGACGGAATGGATGTCACATTCAATGCGGGGCTTTTCGGCGCAAAAATAAAACCGGGCGAAAGTGTGCTTTTCAAAATGAAAGGTATTGTGCCCGAATCAAGCGGAAAATATGTGAGTGTCACTGTCTGTTACACTGCAGATAATATAACGCCCCTTAATTACACAACCTGCGGTTTCACCGTATTAAACGGAGAAGCACAGGGCGGCACAGGTGAAATAATCAAAACGGGCGGCGGTACGGCTCTTGATAAGCACCTTACCGAACCGGTTATGGAGTTTCTCGGCAAACTCGGCCTGAGGGAATGGTTCTCAATGCTCTTTACCGTTATGTACTGCGGTTTTAACCTTTTCCGGTAAAACAGCACAAATAAAAGCCGTATGGCGGATTTCTCCGTCATACGGCTTTTTGCTGTTATATGTTACTGCATATTTTCACTGTTACGGTGATAATACGGCTCATAGGTGCCTTCGGGAGCAATGTCAAAAACTGTCCAGCCCTGGAGCCAATCCTTCTCCTCATAGCCGAATTTGCTGTATGTCGTGTATGAGCCGTAGCCGGAAGCCTCCATGTAAGCGAGCATTATGCCGTCGCACATAAGGGCGAAATCATTGACATGATCGTGGCCGAAGAACACTTTCTCCGTTGTGCCCATCTCTTTAATCGCGTCAAACAGACCGGCGTCAAAGCCTGATGCGCAAACGCCCTCGCGTTTTTCACCTCTTATGAAATTGCCTTTCTCAGCCTCTGTTTCCATCTGAGGCAGGGGAATGTGAAGTATGGCTGTTGAGTGGAAATCACCGTATTTTTCTTTATTTGCCTTAACGGCTTCCTTATACCACTCAACCTGTGACTCTTTTACGCCGTCATAGGGATTTTCACTCTCGTCAATGCCATATTCCGCCTTCATCTCGCTGCTCATTCTGGAGCCCGAGTCAAAGAAATAAAATGTGTGGCAGAGGGAGTCGTCCGCGTTAAGAATGTTGATGTAATAGTTGCCGTTGCCCCAAACGTCTTCCGGACCCTGCAGCATAAGGCAGTGCTCGTATGACGAAAAAATGTCAACCATTTCTTCTCTTGAAACGGAGCCGCTTGAGTCACCCTCGTGATTGCCGAGCACAGCAGCCCAGTAAACGCCGAGCTTTTCAAATATCTGAGCGAGCTGATTGCATCTTTTTCTGTTGAAAACGGAGGTAACATTGTCGCCGCCGAAAATAACAAGGTCGGGCTTTTCCTTCTGAACATTTTCAACAATATGAGAGACCGTTACTTTTGAGGTCTTATTTTTGCCGTCAAGGTGCGTGTCGGTGAATGTAATCACTTTTACGTTGCCTTTCTGATTGTTCTTTATCGTTACGCTGTCGGTTGTTTTTTCGATAACCTCGATGTTGCTGCCGACACTCTCAATATTCTTGATGTTGTAGTTAAGAGGATGGGGGAGAAAAGCATAAGTTATAACGCCTCCCGCAATCACGGCAACAAGCAGAACACACAGGATAATTTTAAATGATTTTTTCATTTTTTTGCACCTCCGCAGAGATTAATTATTTCATCAATATATTTCTTGGCTTTTTCAAGAGAGGGGAGAAGCACGTCCGTTTCAGCGCCCTCAAGGCGGAAAACCGGCACGGCCTCAAGCGGCACCTGACAGTTCTTTATCATTTTGCCGCCTTCATAAGTTTTGCCGTCAAATATGTTTATCCATCTGCCCTTCGGCAGGTAGATATCTCTCCTGTTTTTCCTTGAGAGCACAGGAGCCACAAGCAGAGCGCATCCGAGCATATATTCATCCTCGGTGTCCATCGCTTTACTGTCAAGCGGGTCATAGAGGAAAAGATGCCTTAAAAGCGGCAGACCCGTTTTGCACGAAACCTCGGACTGCTCAAGCAGATATGGCCTGAGGCAATCGTGAAGATGCGAATATGCGTGATAAACCGCCTTTGTATGATCGTCAAAATCATAGGGGCGTTTTACTCTGCCGTGAGTCTGTATATTCGCGGAAAAAGCGGTAAACTCAAGCGCCCTTATGAACACTTTTTCTTCGTGCTTTTTGTCTGACGGATTAAATGACGGCTGATATCCCGCCATATCCCAGCTGACAAACGGCACACCCGAAAGACCAAGTGACAGCGCGCCTCTGATAACGGGCTTAAGAAAATAGAATTCACGCCTCTGATCGCCGAGCCACACGAAGGGATATCTCTGCGCGCCTATTCCGCCGCCTCGCGAGAAATTGACTCCGCCGCGCGGTCTTGTGTTGAATTGCTCATACTGAAGCACGTTATAGAGCGTAGGGAACCAATGGTGCGCCGCCATCGGGTCACGCCCGTCGGCAAACTTGATTGATTTGCTGTCGGGGAACTGCTCGCAGAAATCTATTTTCGCGCCTTCAATACCAACGCCGTCAACAAGTCCGCTTCTGAATTCGCGCCATTTGTCACGGCTTCTTTCACTTGTTAAATCTATGCAACGCATCTGTTTGTGATGGAAATTGTCAAGCAGATTCATAGAGCGTGTTTCGTGAAGATAAACTCCTTCATCTGAGTTTACCGCATACGAATCATCAAGTCCGTAGTATTCTTCGCTGTCCGCAGGGAAGCGTCCGCACTGCTCGTAAATCATCACGCACTTGCCTTCGGAATGCACTTTGTCGCTGATTTCCTTAAGCTCCGGCCAATTCTCTTTTCTGAAGGTCCTGAATCCCTCAAGAATTACTGCGTCCCAGGGGAAATCGTTGTCGCTCATCGCCCGCATCATCGCGAATACGCCCTCTTTAGTCTCAAACTCGGGGTGATAACGGCAGACAAGCGTGCCGTAAGACCATTCGGGAGGCATCGGGGCAAAGCCTGTTATCTCCGAATAAGCCGTGAGTATTTTCTGAGGGGAATCACACGTGAAAACATAGAGGTCGGCAGGCGCGAATTTCTGTTTGATTTTAATTTCATTACTGCCCAGAAAACGTGTTTCAATCACGCTGTGCTCATATCTGTTCATAAACACCGCGCTGCAGTTTGATGACAGGATAAAAGGAATGGGGATGTAGCTGTTGCCGTGAGTCTGACACCAGCGGTCAATGGCATAGATATGCACTCTCTTGCCGCTTCTGTCAACCTTATCAAATCTCTCGCCCGTGCCGTAAAGGCGCTCTTTTTTTGAGGTGGAGAGCTTAACTGTAACGCAGTCATTTCCTATTGTTATCTTTTTTACTCTGCGCTTAAGAATGCCCTGAGCATCATAAAAGTCAAGCCCATTGCCGCCGAATACCGCTTTTGAGCCGGATTTATCCGTTGCGGTAAATCCGTTGCCGCTCTGCTCAAAGGCTATATCGCAAACGCTTTCGTTTGCCTCTTCGCCGAGATCTTTTGAAAGTGTCTGTGCCGCGCCTGTGTTTGCGAGCGACTTATCATCGGCAAACCTCAGGCGCCAGACACCGTCCCCGGCATTTATGAGCATCATTTCGTTTTTGCAGAATGTAAAGAATATTTTATTGTCTTCACACAGTGGTTTCATTTTCTTCTTTCTCCAGTTCTGCCGCTTTTTCTCCCCTGAGCTTTCTCATTTCAGTCAGCTCTGCATAAATCGCTTCTTTTCTCTTTCCGCTGTAATTATCAAACAGGAAACAGAGAGCGGGCAGGATATTGCCTAGCAGGCCGCAAAGCGAAATCATGGCGTAAATGCCTCTGAGAGTCTGCGGGGTCTGGACCGCGGCTTCTCCGGTTTTGAGGTCTTTCGATTTATATCCGATAACTGCAAGCAAACCGTTTGTAAGATTTACTTTTATAAGTGATGTGATTTTGGCAACTATATTCTGTGCCGCGCACAGAAGACCGTCGCTTCTTATCGGAACGCCGTATCTCGTTTCGGAATACCATTCCATATAGTCTGTGGAGTCGCCGACTATAATCCTTCGGGCGGCGCCCTGTGCGGCGTTGGGCATGCCTGCAAGGGCAATACAGGCTCCGGGGATATACCTGAGTTTTCTGACTCTTTCAAGATTGAATTTTATATTGAAAGAGGAGATGATTGCGTAGAAAAACGCTGTGTATCCGTATCCGCCGGCAAGCATCGCTTTGGCGGAAATCTTTTTGCCCACAAAGGGCACTGCCATAAGTCCTACATAGGACAGAGCTCCGCTGATGCTTTCAACTATGGTCTTCATCGGCAGATCGTCAAAGGTGTTTTTATAAAGATAAATAAGGGTGTCATATGTGACTTTCCTGATAGTCTCAAATATGGATGAAGCCATAAGCACCATAAACGGCCTGTTGTGAAGCAGAGCAAGAACAGTGTCTTTGTTCCAGTTAACCTTTTCATCATTTTTGTCTTCCGAAGGCGTGAAAAAGCTGACTCTTTCTTCAATGGTCATATACGGGGCGTACATAGCCGCAACACCTATGATACAGAAGCCCAGAGCCACAAAGAAATAGCTCCATTGCTCGCGCGCGGGGGTCTTTGCCAAACCCACGACAACCGGTATTACTCCGCCGGGCAGCAGAGAGCCGAGAGTGGCCGCTATGGATTCAAAGGTGAAAAACTTTTTACGGTCCGAAGGGTCGGAAACCATTTTTAGGCCGAGTGAAGCGAGCGCAATATCGTAAAATGTATCCGCGATTGAGAAGAATATGCTCAGAAACAGCGTCCAGATAAAGTTATATAATGCGTTTGCGGTAGGAACAATGAAAAGAAGCATGGATGTGACCGCAAACGGAATGGGTGCCACCATAAGAGCGGTGCGCAGGTTGCTTCTTTTGCCGTTCTTAATGGGTCTGTCAAAGAGAGAGCCCGCAACGGGAGGGATAACAAAGCTGAGCACGGTGCTTATATTATCCTTTATGGCTGACATACCGTTGGTAAGGCCGGCATAGTCACGCCCGAAGTTTCCGGCGAAGGTGCCTACGCTGTCCTGCCCCATTGCGTTGCCGAAAATACCGCCTGCATAACCGAGCTGTTCCCTGTATGATACGGATTCGTTGTCAAGGTAGGTTTGCCTTAAACCTATGAGCATGGATTTAATCGACATATTATTCACCCTTTCCTGTTTTTTAACTGAGCGTTAAATCTTTTTGTATTTGAAAACAGCCGCTTTCGGCGATTCGTTTATTGCCGTGATTATTCCCTCACTCATCAGTTTTGCTCCGCTGAGAGTCAAGGGCTTGTCCGGGGCGTCAATATCGGTGATTTCGTATTCCGCGTCGGGATCGAGGCCGCTGAATCTGAGCGTGTATGTTTTATCCGGGGCTTTCTCCCGTTTGTATATTACCGCAGCGCCTTCGCTCCCGGAGCCAAACTGCATTGCGAGCACGGTGTTGTATCCCGGCCCGCCGTATGTGAGGGGATAATAGTTTTCTGTCATATATCTGCTTATATCCGAATATTTTGTATATTCGGAAATGACCGGCTGATATACGGACTGATTTGTGAGTATAGCTGTTCTTGAAGCGTACTCCGAGTGGAAATACCTGTTTGTGCCGCTGTAAACAAACCAGAACGAGAGACCGTATGTCATAGACTGAGTTGCCTCAAGCACATCCGGCTTTACCGTGCCGTCCTCATTACCGCAGTTATAGTCGCTTCTCCAGAGAGGCAGGCTCCTGCGTGTCATCTCAAGGTCAAGCCGTTTGCCGCCGCTCGCGCAGTTGTCAATCACAAGCCCGTCAATGCTGTCAAGCAGGCAGTCGAGATAAGCGTAAAGGTTTGTCACATAATGGTTTTCGCATATTCCCTCTCTGCCGCCGTAAAAATCCCTGTCCGCTTTCTGCCAGTAACTCAAAGGAGTGAAATTGAAATCCTGCCTGTAAATTGACACACCGTTCTCGGCAAGTGATGCCGAAATGTATTTGCTCAGATATTCGCACGCGCCGTCGCTTGCAAGGTTCCACATAAGGTTGTCATCAATCTGAACAATCCAGTCGCTGTGTTTCATTCCTTCTTTATGGAGCACGGTGTTTTCGCGTACTCTCTCGGGCTCATACCAGAGCAGAAACTTTTTGCCTTTAGCGGCCATAGCATCGGAAAGGGGCTTGAGCCCTTCGGGAAAACGGTTTTTATCCGCAATCCAGTTTCCCACTCCATCATACCAGCCGCCGCTATATTCATACCAGCCGGCGTCCATCCAGAAATAGTCGATCAGATCCAGCGTGTTTTTGTCGAGCTTTTGCAATTCAACGATCAATTCCTCGCAGTTGAGGGTTGAAAACTCGTCTGCAAATATGTAGCCCCTTGAAGGTTTCGCAGAGGCCGGATAAACACAATCGAGCTCCATTTGGCGGAACGTTTCAAAGCCTTTCAGCGCGTTATCTCCCTGATAGAACGTCAGGGACACCAGCGGCGAACGCACTGATTCGCCCGGTTCCAGATAGGCTCTGAAAAACTCCTGTTTGGCCCGAAGATGCACGCCGCGCAGCGTCTGGCGAAACGAGGTATACCACTGTCCCGTCCAGCCGACCGCCAACACGGCGCCGCCGTCAGCTCCGCTCAGGTTCATATATGGCAAGAATGAGGCGCTTCGTCCGCCGTTGGCGTTGAAGATCATCGGCAAACGGTTGACATCGGTTTTCACAAGTTCAAAATCGTCGGGATCAGGCTTGCTGCCTTTGCTGACATACAGCGTTGTTTTGCCCGTGTTCAGCGTGCAGTCCGCCGCATAGAAGCGCCGGATCACCGGAGAGCGTTTTTCGGCGGTGTTTTTGATGTTGACCGTCCATTCGCAAGAGGCATAGTCTTCATAGATCGTTGCCTCAACCTCGGCGACAAGGCCGCTTTTTTTGTGCTGCAGCGTGATGATCGAGGTTTTGCCGTTGCGCCGGACCGCACCGCAGTCGCTCTCTTCGCCGACTGTGATTGTCCAGTCTTTGGGATGGCTGCGAAACGAGCAAAGGCCTAAGGTAAAATCATAGGCCGGGTCCTGTGCCGAACGGATATGCGAATCGAACCAGTCGCGGCATTGCTGCTTCTCTTTCTCGCTGACTTCAAATGCCTTGGCAGGCGCGGACGCAAAGGAAACATTCTGCTCAGCCGTGAGCATCACAGCTTTACGATCCGTGTTTCGTTTGAACGCCGAATCATAGGGTGAGAGCAGGGAGATGAGCATCAAAAACGATTGCGCAAGGCAAAGCAACGGTTTCCATCGCAGCATAAAACCGCCTCCTGTGATTAATCTAAACGATAATATTCGATCACTTTTTCAATCCGATCAGCGCAAGAATGCTGTGGATGAGTTTGACCAGCCAGCCGAAAACGCCGGTGTGCGTTTCGCCGCAATACTTGCATACACCGTCAGCTTCCCGCGCCGAAAGCGCTTCAGTTGTAGCGCTTGTCAGCTCGTTCACGCCGCCGGAATCGGAGAAGTTTTTGCCGCAAAGCGAACAGTGATAGTACTGCACATTGCCCTCGGCTTCGGGNNACGCCGTTGCCGGAACAAGGGTCAAGGCATGTTTCGATTTGTTTTTGGGAACGCCAGAACCTCGGCTGATCACAGAGCCGCAGCCGTTGCAAACCGTGTCTCCCGTGTAACCTTCCTCACTGCAGTTTGCATTCTTCACGCGCTCTTTATGCGTGCTGTAGTCGGCATGGTTGTTCAAATCAACGCCGGTCGGCTTTGTTTCCGACAAGCCGCAGGTCGCACATAGCAGAAGGCTTGTGCCCTGCTCTTTGCAAGTCGGTTTCTTGAGCACGACTTCGCTGCTCCAAATGTGCGCAGCGGTTTCCGTGTGGTTCGCGTCACGCTTGCAAATGCGCATATGACAGTCGCCGCGCGCGCTCCATGCGGTCCAATCGTGACCAAGTGAAGAGATCGTTTCTCCCCTGTTCAAAATCGTACCGCACCCGCTGCAGACCTTGTCGCCGGTATAGCCGGTTTCGGTGCATGTGGCTGCCTTTGCGTGTTCAACATGCGTGCCGTAGTCGGCATGATTGCTCGGGTCAACGGCAATCGGTGCCGTTTTGACCGCGCTGCAGACCGTACAGGTGAGTTTCTTGCTTCCCGGCTCCTTGCAGGTCGGCTGTTTTGTGACTGTGCCGCTGTTCCAGATGTGCGCAGCGGTTTGAGTATGGTTCGGGTCACGTTTACAGGTGCGGATATGGTTGTCACCGAAAGCGCTCCATGCGCCCCAATCGTGGCCGAG
>DBWO01000037.1:1455-1822 GCA_002309055.1 Ruminococcaceae bacterium UBA1236 | reverse complement strand
CAAAACCGCGCCGCACCCGCTGCAAACGGTATCGCCGGTGTAACCAGTTTGGGTGCAGGTTGCAGCAGCCGCGTTTTCAAGATGCGTGCCATAGTCAGCGTGATTGCTCGGGTCAACGGCGATCGGTTCCGTCTTCGTTTTTGCACAAACTGTACAGTCAAACTGCTTTGCGCCTTGCTCCTNNGGTCGCAGTCTTTGTCACAGCGCCGCCGTTCCAGTTGTGCGCGGCGGTTTCTTGCTTTGTACAGCGGCCGCAGGTGCGCACATGGACGCTTCCGTTGTCCGACCATACGCTCCAGTCATGGCCCGGGCTCGGGATCGCTTGTCCATTCGTCAAAGTCGCGCCGCAGCCGTTGCAGACCGTGTC
>DBWO01000037.1:1012-1429 GCA_002309055.1 Ruminococcaceae bacterium UBA1236 | reverse complement strand
CGGCGGCTTCGTTTTCAAGATGCGTTCCGTAATCGGCGTGGTTATTCGCGTCAATGTCGACCGTTTGTGTGTCGGTCGCACCGCAAACTGTGCAGAAAACATTCTTGCTTCCTGTTTCTTTGCAGGTCGCCTTCTCTGTTATAACGCCGTCGTTCCAAACGTGTGGCGCTGTCTCCTCCGCTGCGCAGGAGTTACATGAGTGGATGTGATCATCGCCGTTATCCACCCAATCGTCCCAGTCGTGCGGAAGAACAGGGATCACTTCACCTTTCGTCACGATTGCGCCGCAGCCGTTGCAGACGACATCACCGGTATAACCCGCTTTTGTGCAGGCCGCGTCAGCCTGATTCGCAAGATGTGTGCCGTAGTCGGCGTGATTGTTCGGGTCAACGGCAACCGGTTCCGTATTTTCCTTGC
>DBWO01000037.1:138-1001 GCA_002309055.1 Ruminococcaceae bacterium UBA1236 | reverse complement strand
GAAACGATCTTGCTTCCTTCCTCTTTACAGGTCGCAGCCTTAATCAGCGCAGAGACGACCCATTCATGATCGGCGGTTACTTCTAAGGCGCAGGCATTGCAGGTGCAGATGTGGTCATCCCCGTTGTCTACCCAGTCGTCCAAGTCGTGACCGAGGGCGGGAAAGTCAAGCGTATCATAATGAATACTTGCGTTAATAATGGAGTCGTTGCCGCTGCCTTTATCAATTAGCGCCCAGTCATCAGAAGAAGACGCATAATAGACGTCTGTGATGCCGGAACAGCTTTCAAACGCACCGTTGCCCAAAGCGCTCAGGCTCGACGGCAGATACACAGCTGTGATCGATCGAAGATCACTGAAAATGTAAGCTCCGAGTTTCGTGATCCCGTCTTCCACAACAATTCTCATAGGATCGTTCCAAAGTACCGAACTCCCGGTGAGACCTGTGTAATCTTCGGTTTCGCCGGCGCCGCTGAGAACGAGGGACCCGTCGTCATACATCGTCCAGTTTACAGCACTTCCCTGCTTTCCGCAGCTGCCGGTCGCGATCACTTCTTCGCAAACAGCGTACGCGTGAAGAGAAGGCCCAAGATTCGGCAAAACGCCGTTCATTTCAGCAAACGGCGCAGCGAAGAGCAGCAAAAGAACCGCAAGCAAAACGGCAGACGTTTGTTTCAAAGCATGCATTCGGTCCTTCAAGCTGCTCCCCTCCTTTTCCAAGTATTCACTGTTTATAATTTATCATAAAGGGAGTAAGATATCAAGTGGTTTTGACGATGTTCGGCGAAAAAACAAGCGGCAAGGATCGCTCCCTGTCGCTTGAATGAAATAATTAGGTTTATTCCCACTCGACCGTGGCGGGGG
>DBWO01000037.1:0-132 GCA_002309055.1 Ruminococcaceae bacterium UBA1236 | reverse complement strand
ATCGAACAGCACGCGGTTGATGCCGGCAACTTCGGTGGTGATGCGTTTGACCAGCAGGTCGATCAGTTCGGCGGGCAGATGCTCCACAGTGACCTCCATCACGTCTGTGGTGTTGATCGCGCGGATGACGCA
>DBWO01000002.1:37995-38177 GCA_002309055.1 Ruminococcaceae bacterium UBA1236 | reverse complement strand
GGTGCGAAAAGCTCCTTTCTGATTGACGGGTCCGCTCTCACAAACAAAAGGCGCCCGAGACCGCCGATTGTCAGCTTTTTAATCCGTCTGCCGATAAAAGGAAAAACCTTTTTGAGCGCGGGAGTCGGCTTTATGGAAACCTTGCGCATAAATTTTTCGGGGTCTGTTTCCATTCGCTCGAT
>DBWO01000002.1:29618-37957 GCA_002309055.1 Ruminococcaceae bacterium UBA1236 | reverse complement strand
GAGAGACCTTTTTTATCCCATTCAAATTCGGGTATGGGAATGCTCTTTATCTCAACCGTATCCTCGTCTTTAATCGTAACATGCCTCATAAACGCGGGCCATCCTATCGCAGAGCCGGTGCAGACATCATAGAACTTGTTGCCCTTTGCCGTTTCAACGACATTTATACTCTGGTTATGCATGTGACCTGTGAAAATGATATGCACGCCGTTATCGGCAAGAGTGTCAATCAGCTTTTGGCTCTCCGCCTGCCTTGCGTCGCCTATGAGGGCGAGTACCGGCTGACCGGGCAGCACAGGATAGTGCTCCATGGCAATCATCATTTTGCCGTCCGCCTGCGCCTGCTTTGCCTGCGCCTCAATCCAGCCGAGAAATTCATCGTCGTATGTGATATGCTTTACGCCGTCAATATCGTTGCAGATAACGAGCAGGCGCACATCATCCGAAAGCTCGGCAACATAGGAGAGATGCTCGCGGTTAAAAGCGACGGCGTCATCGTAGCCGAAATCTTTGTAATAGCCGTAAAGGTCGGTGAATTTAACGCCCTCAACGGTACCTCTGCCGTTTTCCGTAAAGCAAAAAGGCGCGTCATTGAAATCGTGGCCGGCGGTAACAACAAATACGCGCTTGCCGCTTTCCCTGAGCTTTCTGAGCAAACCGGTGAAAAGCTCGTGGCTTTCTTTCTCGCCCCAGAATGACAGATCACCCGCGATGAGCACGGTGTCCGCTTCATCCGCGCCGGCAAGCCAGTCAAAGACCGCCTCGTTTATTGCCTGCGTTTCGGCAAAACATTTCTGCTCACTGTCCATAAATTCCTCGTATTCATCGCCGTATGCGCCGAGGCTGTATTTGAAACAGTGAGTATCCGTAACAAGATAAAACTTAACAGGATTCATCAAAGCACTCCAATCCGAATTGCTGTCTTAACGAACTGATAAAAATATTTTACTAAAAAAGAGGAATGAAATCAAGAAAAACAGCATAGAAAAATCGGGTAAATTCTTGTGTAAAAAAGCATACTCACTTGCTTAGTTTTTCTTTACTTTTTTACGGGCGTGGTTTATAATTTGCTTTGGAACAGTATAACGGGACGGAGGGCGTTAAATGGATAAATACAACTGGAATTATGATTATTCCCAAACGATGTGGCTCAAGATGTATCTTGCGGATCCGGATTTTCCGAATAACCGCTCAATTGTTTACGTAACCTTTGAGCAGGTGCTCGAAAATATAAGGGTTATGGATAATCTCACTCAGGGAATCAAAAAAATCGTTTACCTTGTCGGCTGGCAGGGCCTGGGGCACGATGACTGCTACCCCGAGATGGAGGTTGTGAACGAAGCCCTCAAGCGCCCCGGCGAATCCGCGCGAAAGAGCCTGTGGTGGCTGTTTGAAGAGGCGAAAAAATATAACACCGTAGTCAGCTTTCACGGCAATCTCGCCGACGCTTACGGCGACACTCCCTGCTTCCCGGAGCTTGTCAAAGGCAACGCCGTTGTAAAGGACGCTGACGGGAACCCCGCAGTTATTGAGATTTTCAACGGCAGAGACGCTTATAAGGTTTCATACAAGGGCTACTATGAAAGCGGCCTTTTCAAAAAGAACTGGGACCGTTTCTGCGAAGTTACTCCCGTGCGGGAGGCAGGCACTGTTCACCTGGATAACTTCTGCATAGCGCAGAGCATAAACCCATATACAAGCGTTGAGGACGAGGACGAAGCGAGAAACAAGATGCTGGATTACATTCAGTCCCTCGGTATCGACGTTACCACCGAATACACCTACCGCGAGCTCGAATGGAGAGCCGATTCACCCGAGCACCCCATACGGAAGCTTTACGGTAAATATGTAAATCCTCTGCCCTTCGGAAAATTTGAGGACGCTCCGATTCGCCTTCTCGGCAGAATGCCGGCCTCCTGGTGGACAAGCGGAATGACCGTGCAGGACTGCATGGATGTGCCGCCCTCGCTATACAGCGGTCACCTCAATGTGCCGAGCCTGCTTTCCGCTTTTTACGGCGCGATGCACGGCGAGGAAATCTGGAGAAAATACGGCAACAAAGCCGCTGACTGGGCCCCCGAGTTTATCCGTCAGTTCTGCACACTTCAGCTCCCGTATTTCTATCTCAACCGGTATGACAGATTAAGATATGAGGAAAACGGCGAAAACTACAAAGTTTATTTCTCCGGAAATATTGTCAGCGACGGCGAAACCGAAAGCATATACAAGGACGACATCGCTATAAAACAGGGCGGCGACGTGCTGCTGCCGCTCGATAAGGAATGCAAAACCTTTATTGCTTATTCCGAAAACGGCAAATCCGGCGAGTGGAATATCCCGGACGCCGCTTTTGGAAACTGCGAAGTGTTTGAAATTACGCCCGAGGGCAACGGATACCTCGGCACAGCGGAAATCAAAGACGGAAAAATCAGCATTGATGTTAAGCCCGGACAGGCGCTTGTGCTGAAAGACGCACGGTAAAACATCATCCCCGTAACCGCATTGAACACAAGGAGAAACCGATATGGGATTGTTTGACAAACCTGAAGTATCAATACTGAAAGAAACAAGCGATGCCAAAGATTATCTTGAGAAGCTTGAATCATTGCAAAAAGATTTGCCGAAAAACTCTGAGCTTTCAAATAAAATTGACAAGGAAATCGCAATAACAAAAGCAGGCATAATAGGTGAAGATGCCGTTATGTTTGAACTGAAAAACAGCGGTATGGACCTTGTTGTTTTGCACGATTTATATATTGAGACATCAGACGGCAGAGGAGCGCAGATTGATTATGTTGTAATTACTCCCTATGTAACAGTACTGATAGAGTGTAAAAACCTTTTCGGGAACATTGAAATTAACAACAAAGGAGATTTCATCCGTTCTTTTTCCTACGGCGGCAAGTCAATAAAAGAAGGTATTTACAGTCCCATTACTCAAAACGAAAGGCACCTTACGGTTTTAAAAGATTGTAAAAGTGAGGATAAAGGCAGGCTCAAACGCGTTTTAATTAACAAGAGTATTGATATGTTTAACAAATCGCTTGTGGTGCTTGCTAACCCCAAAACCGTTGTTAATGACAGATATGCACCGAAGGATATTAAGCAAAAGGTTATTCGAGTGGATCAGCTGATAACAACTCTTAAGGAAATGAAAAGCAATTACAAAAGCACTAAAGAAGAGATGCTGTCTTTCGGAGAAAGTTACCTGAAGCTTAATAGAGATGAACGCAAAGAATATCTCAGCAAATTTCAGGAACTTGTACAGCAGAGCAAACAGACAACAGAGATTAAAAAAGATAATATCGTTGCAGATTCCGTTGCCGAAAAAGAAAATGTTTCAGAAACAGACAACCGCGAAAAACAAATATGTCCGTGGTGCGGTAAAGAGTTGATACTCCGCACTGCAAAAAAAGGCACAAATGCCGGAAACCGGTTTTACGGTTGCTCGGGTTATCCGCAATGCAAATATATTAAAAATATAAAAAATTATTAAATGAGGTTAAAATATGAAATCATTAAAACCCGTTATCGCTCTTTTACTCGCGCTTTCACTTTCGTTAGTTCTTTTCGGCTGCGCCGGAAAGCAGACCGAGGAAGAAACAACGGCTCCCGTTTCCGAAGAGACCGAAACAGAGCCCGCCCCCGCTTACGACTATCTTGTGCTTGTCAACAAACAGAATAAGCTCCCCGACAACTGGGAGGATGTTGTACAGCTTGAGGATTCCGTAAACCGCTACGGCGAAACCTATCAGGTTGAAAAGACCGCTCTTGCCGCTTTCTATGAGCTGCAGAAGGATTTGCTTGATAACGACGGTATCATCATTGAACTTGACTCAACCTACCGCTCCGTAAAGCGTCAGCAGGAAATCTGGGATGAGTTTGAGGCGGAGAGAGGCCTTGAATACGCTCAGAAATATGTTGCGGTGCCCGGTTACTCCGAGCATCACACCGGCCTTGCGATTGACATCTGCATCGAGAAGGACGGCGTGCGCATTGACGATAATGACGATATGATTGCCGAGAAAGAGATCTTCGCGAAGATTCACGCTAAGCTCGCCGATCACGGCTTTATCCTGCGTTATCTTGAAGGCAAGGACGACATAACCGGCTACGCCTATGAGCCCTGGCACTTCAGATATGTGGGCGTTGACGCGGCAAAAGAAATCGCCGGAAAAGGCCTGACCCTTGAGGAGTATCTTGACGCCGTGCCCGAAAGCGCGGAATAAAACAAACAAAAAATCCGAGGGCTGTGACTCCCGTTAAAGGAGCCGCGGCCCTCGTTTATTACATTATCAATTAAAAAAGATTTATGAAGAACAATCTGATTTTTTCAAAAATGCCTGTGAAGAATGACACTATGCGTGAAATCACAGAGCCGGCGGCGCTTGAGCCCTCGGGGGTGAAGCTTATGCCGTCGCAGAGAATTTCCGCGTTATCGCCTTCAAAGCACAGCTCTGCTTTTCCGGCTTTGCCGAGCACAAAATTGGGTAATACGCCCGCCTCAAGGCCGTTAAAGCCGAGCCTGTTGAGATTGAATGTGTATTCGTGCCACATGCTGTCCGCCGGAATAACAACGCTGCTTCTGCCGCTCTCCTCACAAACAGGGCAGAAATATAAATTGGTCTGTCCGTATATGCGAATGCCTTTGAGAGTTATATCGGAGCTCCCGTTATTTTTAAAGCTGATTGAAACGGCGGAATAATCTTTAAAATCGGTATCGAAACTGTCATACGGAAGTTTTGCGCCGTCTTTTTCTTCATAGAGAATTGCCGCGGCGGAAAAACTCCCCGTGCCGTTTATTTTAAGAGAGCCTTTGCCCTGCACGCGGTCATCTGAGATTGAGAGAGAGGCGTTATTGCCCTTCCACACATCTTTGAATCCGGCTTTGTCATCCCTGCACTGCCATGCGGCGAGAGTGTCGCAATTAAGCCAATCGGCATCATCAAACAGTTTTGTGATTGCGCTGTCACCGCATCCGAAAGAAGCGGCGGGGAGATATAATTCATTATCGTAACTGCTGTAAAGATTCACGCCTGATATGTAACTGTTTACAGCGTAGGCGGCGCCCTTTGGGTCGGGCACCTTGTCGCTGTAAACGCGCACGGTGTTTGCCGAAACAATCTCGGCCTTCGCTCCTACGCATATTCCGCCGTCACCGTAAACTGAGAAGCCGCGGATTTCATCATCACCGCACATGAGTCCGTCACCGGCATTCGCAAATTCAACAAACACGCTTCCGTCACGGACCTTAGCGCCTGTCATATAAGGTGATGATGAGGGCGCTTCGCCGCCGTATAAAAGCGAAAACGCGCAGTTTGACATACGCTCGCCCACGGGCTTTTTGTTGTTGGGGTGAATGGGATGATTGTCGGCGTCATATTCGGGCAGAATATCGTTAATTACAACTTCGCTTCGTGTTGCGGAGTCCTCTTTAACAAGCGAAGTAAACACTTCGTTAAACTCTGTTACGCCGTAAGGACCGAGGCCGTAGTTATATGGCGCGAGCTGTGAAAAGACAAACGGAAGTTTTCCGCCGCTGTGAGAAAACAGCGAGGTGTAGCTGTCCTGCATAAGATTGAAAAGCTGAGAGTAATATGATGTCTCGTTCTTCGCGAAAATCTCGGTTTCGCCCTGATACCAGATACATCCCGCAGGGCGGAAATTGGTGAGCGGAGCGACTTTCGTGTTGTAAAGCCCCGTCATATCGCTGTAATAGCTTCTCTCGCTCCTGTCCCATTCCTCGAGCGAAATATAGGCCTTGTGCTTTTTCATCGCGCTGAGCACATCGGGGTTTCCTTCTATAGCCTGCCTTGAAATCCACGGAGCTATAGCTGAGCCGCCGACTGCAACATTGAGTATGCCCACGGGCATATCAAGCTTTTTGATAAGATCCTCGGCAAAGAAATAGGCGACTGCGCTTATTTCAAATACTTTTTCGCTGTCCGCCGGGAACCAGCTGCATCCCTGCACATCGGTCTGCGGCACGGAATCCGCAATCATCACGCCGTCTTTCATTTTGTGAGGAACATTGAGTATACGAATACCGCCGCTGCCTGTTTTTCCCTCAGCCTTCATCTGCTTTCCCTCGGGTGTGCCGAAAAGAATGTATTCCATATTGCTCTGCCCCGAAGAGAGCCAGAGCTCGCCGAAAACTATGTCGCTGAGTGTTTGAAAAACACTGCCGTTTGCGGAAATCTGAGCGGAATATGCTTCAAATCCGCCGGAGGGAGCTTTGAACGAAAGCGTAAATGTGCCGTTTTCAAGGGCGGTGCCTTCGGAGGAGCGCACTTCGCTTCCCGAGGAATCCCTGAGTGTCACTGCAATTTTTGTGCCCGCGGGAGCGACCCCGGCAAACACGGCGTCCTCATTCTGCTGAAAGAGCATATGGTCGCCGTATACGTTGTAAAGGCGCGTTTCTCCCTGCGCGGCAAAAGCGCCCGGAACAGCTCCGGGGGCAGCGCACACAGGCAGCATCAAGGCACAGATAAGAAGTGAAAGAAAACGGCGTTTTTTCATACTGCACATCCCTTTTGTTTTCAGAATACTTTGTAATTTTAACACACATTTTTCAGTTTTACAAGCCGTCAGAGTATGAGCTAAAGTCATTGAAATGCGCGGATAATTGTGCTAAAATGTTTTTTATACAATTAATAATGCGGCAGGTGGTTTTTCATGAAAAAACTGTTGTGTCTGGTTTTGTCAATGCTTATTCTTTTTTCCGTTTTTTCGGTGCCCGGGCTTATAACGCCCTTTACCTCGGCGGCAGTGACGGAAAGCGATAACCCGGGTGAAGAACCGGAAAACCCCGTAATCTCGTTTTTTAAACAGATTTACGATTATTTCGTTTCACTGTTCAACAGAATCAAAGCTGTTATTCAAGTCAGAAGGGAGCGGGTCAGAAACACTATGAATCAAAATGCAATACATATGCTCAAATCCGTGACAGACACTATAGGCGACAGCTTCATTATCACAACCGATGACGGCAAAGTTATGGTAATAGACGGCGGTCACCGGAGCGAAACCGAATACTTCGTGGAATACCTCAAATCAGTAACGGGCAGCAGAAGGCCTCATATAGACGCGTGGTTTCTCTCGCACCCGCACGATGACCACTGTGAAGTATTCCTTGAAGTGGTTGAAAAGCACTCCGAAGTGAGTTTCGGCACGGTTTACGCAAACTTCCCTGATGACCCCGGCTTTTATGACGGCTATGACGAATGGGCCGTATATATTGTCAAGGAATATAACCGCCTTCTTCCTTCGTTCAAAGATAAGGCAAAAGCGCTGAGCGAAGGTGATGTTTTCAATATCGGCAGCGCGAAATTCACCGTTTTCTACACATTCAATCCCGAGTGGAAATCCTGCAACGAAGCTTCAACCATAATGCGAATGGATCTCGCAGGCACTTCGGTAATGTTTAACGGCGATGCGGAAAAGAATGCAGGCAATTATGTTGTTGAAAAATACGGTGAAACGGGTCTGCTTGAATGCGATTACTGCAAGATGTCACATCACGGGCAGGGCGGTGTTGATAAAAATTTCTATGAAGCCGTATCTCCCGAAGTCTGCATCTGGCCTACACCGACCTGGGTTTACGAAAACACAAACGGCAATCTCACGACCTTTGAAACAAGGGCGTGGGTCGAGGAACTCGGAGTAAAGAAAGAATACAAGTCATTTGAGGGCTCCGCCGTTATCGGCATGAAACCGCGAATCGTGACAACCACCGATGTTTTTGAAGTGGGCTATGACGCCGCAAAAGCCGTTGACCGCCTTGCCGCTCTCGGTTATGACGGCATCGATATGGGCTTTGATTACTGGGTCTTTGACGGCTCGCCCTTCCTTGCAGATGATTATCTTGACTGGGCACGCGGCCTTAAAGCGCACGCGGACGAAGCAGGAATCGCCTACACCCACGCTCACGCTCCCGGAGAGGCGGACAGTGACCTTGTTGAGAGGTCCATTGAAGCGGCGGCGGCACTCGGCGCAAAATACCTTGTGGTGCATCCCGTTTACCGTGACAGCTCCGGTAACACAATAACCAGCAAAACGGTATTTATTCAGACAAACGCCAAAGCAATCAAAAAGTGGCTTGCGAAAGCCGAGGAGTGCGGAGTGACTCTTCTCTCTGAAAATATCCTTTGGGGCTCCTCCTCAGACCCGCGCGTAATTGCGGACCTTGTTAAAGAAGTTAACTCCGATTGGTTCGGCTGGTGCTTTGATGTAGGGCACGCTTACTGCTGCGGTTACGGCCCCGACATTATTGAAAAGTGCTCCGTCACACCGGTGAGCGTTCATATCCAGGATAACGACGGCAGCGGCGACGGCCATCT
>DBWO01000002.1:0-29560 GCA_002309055.1 Ruminococcaceae bacterium UBA1236 | reverse complement strand
GACTGTGTGATGGAAGCGCATCATCAGAGCTTGGAGGCGCCCGATGAGGAACGCGATGAAATTCTCGCCCGCCTTCTCGAAAAATCAGAGAAAATCCGTGACGATATGAGATAAGAAAATATAAAAAATGCCCGGTTCAAACCTTTGGGGTAATGAACCGGGCAATATTNNTTATGTTATTATTTTATTTTCAGGCTTCCGTATCCGAGTTATCTGTCACGGAATTGCCTTCCGCCATATAGGTCTCTTCAAGGTTTTCTTCGTGACGTGCCGCGCGGATTTCCTCAAGATCGCGGTACATCTGCTGCTTGGTTTCACCTTCAACATTGTAAAGGGTTTTGAGAATTATTGCCTTGAACAGATTTGCGAACGCGTAGCCGAAGAGCAGGAACGCGAGCAGCCACAGGCATGTCTTCAGGTATGTGGGCTCTGCCTGCATAGTTTTGACAAGGTCGCCCTCTACAGAAGATTTATAGCCAACCCAGGCAATAAGGAAGGGAATCGCAAGCTCTTTAAGGTAGTTGATGCCGGTGTTGATCCAGCCGGGAACGATGCCCTGAATAGCTTCCATTCTTTCGCCGGTCTGCCACTCAAGATAGTCATAGTACTCAACAACAAAATGAGAGTTTGAAAGCTCCTGAATACCTATTCCTATGCCGAAAAGGAAATAGAACACATAGAAGAAAATACTGTTCCAGCCGGAGAAGAAGTAAAGGCCGAATTTTGCTTCCACAAAACAGATAAGGAACAGAACGCCCGCCGAAATCATTGAATAGGGGCCGCAGAATTTGAGCAGCTTTGTGGGCTCGTGCTTCTGTGAGAGTTTTGCCGTGAGAAGGTTGCCCACAACCGTGCCGACTGCGGTCGGTATTGTAAGAAGAAGGTTTTTGGATGAACCAACCGTAATAGCGGCAAGGAAGGTTGAGAATTTGCCGAGAGCCGCAAGGTTGTTTACCCAGGCCATATACTGGAAGGCGCGGTAGTTTCTGTATTTGAACAATGAGAACAGCGCTTTTGAAACCTTGACTTTTTCTTTTTTGGGCAGTTCGATTCTCTCTTTGCAGAAAAGGCCGCACATAAGGTTACCGAACGCCGTAACAAGAGCCGCGACTATCGCGAGAGTCATATACATCTTGTTCTTATCGTCACTGAACAGGCCGTAAACGAAGGTGCCGAGGTATGCTCCGCCGTAGCCGATATAATAAGAGAGCTGCCATACCGTAGCGACAGTCTTCTTCTCTTTGGGGTTCGGGGAAATAACCTGGGCAACATTCTGACCGAAGTTGTTGAACGCGTTGAATATAGTTTGGCAGAGCGCGATTCCGTAACGCCAGAGAATAAGCTTCTGGAGAGCGGCCGCCGCCTCAGCCTCGGTGCCGTTAATAACCGCTGCAGACCATCCTTTGGGAACATAGAAGAACAGAACGGTAAGAGTGAATATGGGAACGAGGCAGATGATGTACCAATGGCGGTATCTGCCCCAGCGGGTCTTCCATTTTTGAACAACAATACCTGCTATAAGACCGATAATAATACCGGCAACTGTGGTGATTGTTGTCTGAACCGCGAGTATACTCGCAATTTTGTCGGAGTCAACGCCTATGGGACCGAAAAACAGTTCGTGAAGGAAAGCCGCGGCAAGCGTGCCGGTGAGGGTGGTGCCGAACATGCCGCCGATACGCGCAAGCATCAGGCAGACATATTCAAACTTTGTCACGTTTTTCTGCTGCTCCGGCGGGAGCGCGTTTTCGGGTCTTTCTGCAACGGAAGCAGTCATTCTTTAATCCTCCTCAATATCGGTTTATTTGAGCTTGAGCACCGCGTTATAGTCGTCTATACCGTAGTTGCCCACTGTGTGTTTCATTGTCTCGTAAAAATCAAGCGGCTCGCCCTGTGAGCTCTTCAGCTTCTTAAGCGGAGGCAGGTGCGAGAGACGGCGGAAAACTCTGAGCAGTGTGTCGCCGCCGGGCGTGCCCTCCACATAGGGCTGATTGCCTTCAAATATACTGCGCACAAACGAAACGGCAAATTCCACAAGCGAGTCGTTTTTAATCTGTGGATCCGCTTTCACAAATACGAGGCGGGCGAATTTGCCAACGGTCATTTTTGAAAGTTTCCTGCCTATCTTCGGAAAAACTTTCATAAGAAGCGGAGTGGGCTTAATTGAAACCTTTCGCATGAATCTCTCGGGGTCTGTTTCCATTCGCTCGATAAGTGTTTTTATAAGACGGTCAAACTGCGCGATGAGATATTCTTCACCCGAGAGACCTTTTTTATCCCATTCAAACTCGGGTATGGGAATGCTCTTAACATCAACCGTTTCCTCGTCCGTAATTGTCACGAGGCGCATAAACGCGGGCCAGCCGATTGCGGAGCCGGTGCAGACATCATAGAATTTGTTGCCCTTCGCCGTTTCCACGACATTTATGCTCTGGTTATGCATATGGCCGGTGAATATGAGATGAACGCCGTTATCGGCGAGCGTATCGATGAGTTTCCCGCTTTCCGCCTGAGTGGCGTCGCCTATAAGGCCGAGGATGGGCTGACCGGGCAGCACGGGATAGTGCTCCATGGCAATCATCATTTTGCCGTCCGCCTGCGCCTGCTTTGCCTGCGCCTCAATCCAGCCGAGAAATTCGTCATCGTATGTTATGTGCTTCTTACCATCGATATCGTTGCAGATAACGAGCAGGCGTACATCATCCGAAAGTTCGGCAACATAGGAGAGATGCTCGCGGTTGAAAGCGATGGCGTCATCATATCCGAAATCCCTGTAAAGGTCATAAAGCTCGCTGAATTTTGTGCCCTCCGGGGTGTATCTGCCGTTTTCGTTGAAGGCAAACGGATTATCGTTGAAATCATGACCGGCGGTAACAACATAAACGCGCTTTCCGCTCTTCTCTTTGAATTCGTGAAGAAGCTTTGAAAAGGCCTCGTTGCTCTCTTTTTCACCATTAAAAGAAAGGTCACCCGCGATGAGCAGAATGTCCGCCTCGTCAGCTTTTTCAAGCCAGGCAAACGCGGCTTCGTCTATCGCCTGCGTTTCGGCAAAGCATTTCTGCTCACCGTCCATAAAGTCCTCATACGCTTCTCCGTATGCGCCGAGACTGTTTTTGAAGTAATGCGTATCCGTTATAAGATAAAACTTGAGCGGATTCATTTTCCTTCCCTCCGATATTTTTTCAATTCGCGCCCGAACGTGATTTACTGAATTATTATATACAAATCACGGAAAAAGTTCAATTGTTTTCTCGAATTTTTATCAATATGATTTTCAAAGTAAAATATAATTGATAAAAAGCAGGCATTGTGTTATCATCATAACGTAAATAAACGAAGGGAGAAAAATATGAAAACAAAAACAACCGCTCTCATTCTCGCGGCCGTTATAACGCTGCTTTCATTCGGCTCTTGCGCGGGCGGTGACAAGGCCGTCACAACCGGCAAAACCGGCGTTTTAGAAGATGAGGAATTCGGTAACATTTATATCGACGGCTACACAATCGAGGAATTCAACGCCCTCGGTTTCGCTTTCGGCGACAGCGTAAACATCGCTTTTGATAACGGAAAAACTTTTGAGGATATACCGTATTATTCCGGCTACTATGTGCCGGTCGGCGAGATGCTCGCGTGCGGATACCCCGGCTATCCCCATGTTGTTATAGCGAGAAACTACGGCGCTTCCACCTGGGATGATTTTGAGATGACGGAGGATTCAAAGGTCACCGTCACGCTCAACGAAAAAGGAAAATATCTTGTCACCCAGGAGCTTTTCGCCCTCGAATACACCGACAACAGGAGCGATTACGACTCAGACGTGATATTCGCGAATTTCAGAGAAGTTACCGGAGGCAGCCTCAAAGCGGCAACCTTCTACCGCTCCGCCTCGCCCTGCGACAATCAGCATAAACGCGCCTCTTACGCAAACAAACTCTGTGAGCAGTACGGCATAAAATTTGCAATCAACCTCAGTGACAACATTAAGAAATACAAGAGCTATGTTGAGGCGGATGACTTTGACTCCGCTTATTATAACAGCCTGTATCAGAGCGGCGATGTACTTCTGCTCGCAATGAACGCGAACTACCGCTCGGATGATTATGCCCGCATCATCTCCGGCGCTTTTGCCGAGATGCTGAATCACCCCTCGCCGGTTATCATTCACTGCGTTGAGGGCAAGGACAGAACCGGCTTTGTCTGCGCTCTGCTTCTCGCGCTTGCCGGCGCTTCCACGCAGGAAATAATTGACGATTATATGATAACCTTTGATAACTATTACGGCATAACCAAAGAGGAAAATCCCGAGAAATACGAGGCAATTCTCACAAATATGAAGGACTTCTTCTACTGCATCTGCGAGGCAGAAAAAGACACTCCGCTTGACTCGCTTAATATTAAGGAGGGCGCGGAAAACTACCTGCGCAGAGGCGGACTCACCGACGAAACTATAAAAGCGATTGAAGACTACATAACCGCATAATAATAAAGTCCGTTTTTCGGGACTTTATTTGTGATAAGATACAGATGAAGCAAACAAAAGGAGTGAATATTATGTGGGGAGCAATAATAGGCGATATTGTGGGTTCGAGATTTGAATTTAACAATATCAAAACAAAGGATTTTGAATTTTTTTCACCAAAATGCTTTTTTACCGATGACACGGTAATGACCGTTGCTGTCGGCAAAGCGATGCTTGAAAGCAAGGGCAATTATTACAACTTTTCCTGTGATGTATGTGATGAAATGAAATACTTCGGCAGAAAATATCCCGACTCCGGCTACGGCGGCAGGTTCAGAATGTGGCTCAGGCAATACGAGCCGCAGCCCTACAACTCCTACGGCAACGGCTCCGCCATGAGGGTCAGCGCCTGCGGATTTGCTGCGAAAACGCTTGAGGAGGCGGTGCATTACGCATATGACTCCGCATACTGCACCCACAACCATTTTGAGGGCGTGAAGGGCGCTTGCGCGACGGCTGTTGCGATTTTCCTCGCTAAAAACGGAACCGGAATAGGCGAAATCAAGGACTATATCTGCAAATATTTTTATAACATTGATTTTACACTCGATGAAATCAGAGACACATACAGCTTCAACGAAACCTGTCAGGAGACTGTGCCCCAGGCACTTGAGGCGTTCTTTGAATCAACAGACTTTGAGGACGCAATAAGAAACGCAATTTCAATCGGCGGCGACAGCGACACACTTGCGGCCATAACCGGCGCAGTCGCCCAGGCGTATTACGGAATCCCCGATGAAATGATTGCGAAAGCGAGAACCTACCTTGATGATTTCCTCCTCGAAACAGTTGACAGATTTGATGAGGAATATATGAAATAAATTTTTTACAGATAAAATGTTATAAAAACCCGGTGACAGCTGAATAGATGCCACCGGGTTTTGTAAATTTTGTAATAATTTTATTATAGTATATATCCTTATGTTATTGCATAGGTGTGCTCGCCGCGCATTGTTTTTTCGTTGTCGTAGCAAAGCACATCAATCTTCTCATCGCCAATGGTGAGCATTGTTGCGATGTATCTGTCGCTGCCGTTCTTGCCGCCGTCAAGCATCTGATAAAACGGCGCTGCGTCTTTGTTATACTCAAAGTTTATGCGGTGCTTATGCCCGCCTACAAGCAGATCAACGCCGAGATTTGTAAGGGGTTCAACCCAGTTGTTGCCGTAGCGGTTTTGTATGTTGGAAATGTGCGTTACGCAGATAACGTATTCTGCCTCCTCGTCGGGAGAAAGAGAATTGAGCCACTCCGTCTCTCTTGCTACATAAGAGGTGTAATCAACAAGGCCGCTGTAAGTCCAGTCCGAATCTTTTTTGTCTTCGCCCGAGTCAAGCGCGATAAAATGAACAGGGCCGTAGTTACAGGTGTAATACAAACCGCCCGTTGTGGTTTTGAAAATATCAATCGCGTCTGAGCCGTATTCACCGCGGTTTTCGTGGTTACCTCTAGTATAAACAATCGGAATACTGCCCTGTGAAAAGCGGTATGCGTAGGAAAGCACTTGCTTGAATTTGACTTCCGATGTCATATAGCTGACCTCGTCGCCGTTCATAATAACGAGGTCCGGCTGCTCATCAAAACATTTCACGGCTTTAGCGGTGTTATCGGGATTTTCGTGAATATCCGAGATAACAAGCGCGCGGATTTTTTCCTGCCCCGAATATCCCCTGAATTGCACCGGATCAGATGAAACCGTTCTGCCTTTAAGGGCTACATAAGCTCTGCGTGTGCCTATCTGCTGAGAGGAATAGGTGTAGGTATTATTGTCAAGATGCTCTTTGGGAATACGCACGCTGTGTACGGAATCCTCCGTGCGGATAGCTGCGTTTTCTTCATCCCACAATGTATATTCCTCGCCCTCGTAGCTATATGTAACACAGCCTGTGCCGGGCAGTGAAGTGGACCATATCACCGTGTACATATTATCTCCGCTTTCAAAAACGCTCGCCTTCTCATCAATGCGGAAAATCAGCGTATTAAAAGGCAGGGCAAGCGCCGACTGAATGACAATAATCGCCGAAATTATGACGTTGATAATCATATTAAGCTCATACATTATTTTTTCCTCCCCAAAGATATGTATGTAGATTACAGTATAATATGTTTAAGATTCCGTGTAAATATTGAAAAAGAATTATAGAAAAAAAACGGATTTCCGCGGCGATTTAACGCTTTGCGGAAATCCGTTTAAGTTTTTTGTTGATTATTTACCCACAAAACCGATGCGGGCAAAATCGTCGGGGTTGTGCCTTATGATGTAATCGATGTATGCTTCAATCTGTTTTGCCGTAAGGCGGTATCCCACGGCATTGAGATGGCCGCCGAGGTAAAACCTGCGCTTGAATTCTGCATCGTGCACGGGAGCGTATCTGTCAAGGTCAATGACATAGCTGTGAGCGAAAACATCGGTAAGGCTGTGCAGAAGCTGTGTGTGAGCAGGGGAGGGGCTGCCGTTTTCATCCTTGGGCATGGTCACAAAAAAGAAGCGCGCGTCGGGCGAAATCTCAAGAAGGCGCTGAATTATTGCGCCGTAATATCCTGCGAAAGTCTCTTTGTTGTTGCGCCAATCCGCAAGGTCAATATCATCCGTGCTTCCGACCGGCTGACGGCAGTTTACAATGTCGTTTACACCGAGGGCGATGATATACGCCTGACAGGCCTTGTCCCTCTCCCAGAATCCGCTGTCCTGCGCAAAGCTTTCAATATATTCCTTCGCGGTCATTCCTCCGCGTGAGAAGTTATAAACTTTGCTGCCGCAATCGCGCGCGAGAAACTGCCCCCAGGAATACTCAAACATATCGTGATACGTCTTGTTGCCGTTTTCGTCAACAGCTTCAAACTCACCGGATGACAGGCTGTCACCCACACAGCCGATTGTGCGCAGAATCGCACAGTATCCGCCGTCCTGAGGAAAGTGTGAGAGCGGAGTTTCCTCGGGGTTATCTATGCAGTAAAACAGTTCGGTTTCGGTCATTTCAGTCTTTTTTTTCTTCTTTTACTCTTTTGTTGTGTATAGCGTTCAGGGCGCAGCCCACTCCGAAGAATACGCCCGAGAGAACCACCACTACCGCAACGAGCAGCAGAACGCCCGTAGTGGGTGTGTATTCAAGCGCGGGGATGAATTCGCACATCTGCTTTCCGTTGAGAAACGGGTAGGGATAAAATCCGTCTATCGCGCCGAGAATGATGCACATAATGAAGTAGCAGATGGGGTAAATCAAATAGATAAGACCGTATTTCACAACGGGAATCTTTTTATTTACTATCGGGAAGAACCAGAAGGCGGTGAACAAAACGGGGGTGATGAGATGATCCCAGATGTTGACCACATTCGAAAACCACATTCCGCCGGTGCTTACGCCGTTGATTTCAGTCGGGAAGGATGAACTGCTGGGAAGGAGAACGGTGAAATAAATTATGCCGGTGACGGCAATGTTGAGGGTAATGGCGCCTCTGAGCAGCTCGCAGTGGGTGAACTTATAGAGTTTTTTACTGCCGAAAATGCCTATTGCGTAAAGCACAAGGAAAATGTCAACAAGGATATTGGACTCGTTGGTGAACATTCTGAGGAAGGCGATGCCGCTGATATCATTTGTGATTATCTTGTTCTCAATAAGATAATCCATAAAGGGGCGCAGGATATTTTCATAGCTGAAAATGTGGTGTGCCATCAGCAGCAGGCCGACTATGCCGAAGCACAGCGCAAAGGCCGCAAATCCTTTTTTCTCAACAAAAGACTTTTTCTCCATTTTTTCTCTCCTTAAACGTTGAATCTGAATAAAACGACGTCGCCGTCTTTCATTACATAATCTTTGCCCTCCGAGCGCACAAGGCCTTTTTCCTTTGCCGCCGCGAGGGAACCGAGAGCAATGAGGTCCTCATAGGAGATTACTTCGGCTCTTATGAAGCCTCTCTCAAAGTCGCTGTGAATTTTGCCTGCCGCCTGAGGGGCTTTTGTGCCTTTTGTGATGGTCCACGCTCTGACCTCCGGCTTTCCCGCCGTGAGGTAGGAGATAAGGCCAAGCAGGCTGTAACTCTTTTTAACAAGCACATCAAGGCCGCCGCTCTCAATGCCGAGGTCCGCGAGGAACATCTCTTTTTCCTTTTTGTCAAGCGAGGCAATTTCTGCCTCGAGCTCGGCACATATCGGAAGCACTTCGCTGCCCTCTTTTGAAGCAATTTCACAGACTTTGAGATAGTTTTTGTTGGTGTTTATATCCTGAGCAAAATCGCTTTCGCTCATATTGCAGGCGTAGATAACGGGCTTTGCCGTGAGCAAAGCGACTTCCGAGAGCCACTGTTTTTCATTGTCGTCGCACTCGATATTTCTCGCCGGAATATTGTTCTCAAGAGCTTCCTTGACCTTTGTCAGAAAATCAAATTCGGCGGCGTAGGATTTGTCACCCCTCATCGCCTTGCCGACTTTTTCCATGCGGCGCTCAACCATCTCGATATCCGAGAATATGAGCTCAAGATTGATTGTCTCGATGTCTCTTGCGGGGTCGATTGTGGCGTCAACGTGCACAATATCGTCATCCTCAAAGCACCTTACAACATGGATAACGGCGTCAACCTCCCTGATGTGAGAGAGAAATTTATTGCCGAGACCTTCGCCCTTTGACGCGCCTCTGACAAGGCCCGCTATATCAACAAATTCGATAATCGCGGGGGTTATCTTTTCCGGCTCATAGAGCTCGGCGAGTTTGTCAAGTCTTTCGTCCGGCACTGCCACAACGCCCACATTCGGCTCTATGGTGCAGAATGCGTAGTTCGCGCTCTGTGCGCCTGCGTTTGTGATGGCGTTGAAGAGCGTGCTCTTGCCGACATTAGGCAGACCGACTATTCCGAGTTTCATACAGAATCAGACCTTTCGATGTTATCATTTGCTCATAACGCGATTATACCGCACCGCCGAAAAAAATACAACATATTTTTATATTTAACTTTACAAAAGGCAATTGTTTATAGTATATTATATCTGTATAAATATGCTCAAGTGGTGAAAAAATGAGTTTATCGCAGTTTAACAGGCAGGAAATTCTGCTCGGAAAAGAATCCACCTCTATCCTTGCCGGCAAGTCCGTAATCATTTTCGGGCTCGGCGGGGTGGGTTCCTATGCCGCGGAGGCAATCGCCAGAGCGGGTGTCGGCAGAATCACGCTTGTGGACAGCGACGCCGTTTCCCTCACAAATCTCAACAGGCAGCTCTGTGCCCTGCACAGCACCGTGGGCAAAAACAAAACAGAAGTTGTTGCCGCGAGGATTGCGGACATAAATCCCGGCTGCTCCGTTACCTGTGTTAACGGTTTTTATCTGCCCGAAAACGCGGAAGATTTTCACCTTGATGCTTATGATTATGTTATTGACGCGATAGATACCGTAAGCGCGAAGCTCGATATTGCCGAAAGATGCTTTAAAGGGAACATTCCTCTGATTTCCTGCATGGGCACCGGCAACAAGCTTGACCCCACCCGCTTCACGGTCAGCGACATTTTCAAAACCTCTGTATGCCCTCTGTGCAAGGTTATGCGCACGGAGCTTCGCAAGCGGGGAGTTAAGAAACTCAGTGTCGTGTGGTCGGACGAGGAACCCATTAAGCCTTCCGACAGCGGAGAGGAAACCTTAAAACGCAGTGTTCCCGGTAGTGTCTCATTTGTGCCGGGCACGGCAGGCCTGATCTGTGCGTCAAAAGTTATAAAGGATTTACTGGATATCTGATTTATGAAAAAACTTGTTTCGATTCTTCTGACAATTCTGATATTGCTCTGCGCTTTCTCTTCCTGCGACAAACCTAAGGAGGAGGAAGAGGACACATCTTTCTCTTTCGCGCAGGATGACAACACATCAAACCTCACCCTCGCCTACACAAAGAGTGATTCTCTCAATCCCTACGAGGCGGAGTCTCTCATAAATCTGCAGATGTCGGGGCTCGTGTTTGACGGCTTTTTCAAGCTTGATTCCGCGTACGAGCCGGTTCCCTGTGTCGCTAAAGAGGCGAGCATAAACGGTCTTTATGTAAACGTTATTCTCGACAATATATTTTACAGCGACGGCTCACGCCTCACCGCGCAGGATGCGGAGGCCTCCTTCTACGCCGCAAAAGAATCTGATTTTTACGCGCCCCGCCTTGAGAATTTTAAGGACTTTTACATTAATTCCGATAATGTGGTTATGCTTTCAATGGAAAAGGCGGACCCCTTCGCCCTCAGCTGTCTCGATTTCCCGATAGTAAAGGCCGGAGTGCCCGAGGAGGAGCTTCCCGTCGGCTCGGGCAGATATAAATATGCGAGAGACGGTGAAAATCTCTACCTTGTCGTAAACACAAACAAGGGTAATTTCAATCCTGCCATCAAGACTATTTCTCTTGAGGCGGTGCACGATACCGCTTACCTTGACAGCTCGCTCGTTGTGGGCAACACTGCGATTTACTACAATGACCTCAGCAGCGGCGAATATAACAGAATCAACGCCACAACGGTTGAAACGGGTATTAACAGCATCGTTTATCTCGGCTTTAACCCCGAAACGGAATTCTTTGAGACAAAAGAGGTCAGGCAGGCGGTCAGCTTTGCGATTGACAGAAGTGAGGCGGTCTCCAACGCGTTTCAGAGCCACGCGAGGGGAGCGGCGCTTCCCTTTAATCCGGACTGGTACGCAATCAGCTCGCTCAATTTCAGCGGTGACGCGGAGCTTGAAAGAGCAAAGACTCTCATAGATGAAAGCGGCATCGAGCCGAAAAGCGGCGAGGTTGTCATTCTTTATAATTACGAAAACGGATTCAAGAAAGATCTTGCCTCCTATATTGAAACCTGCCTGGAGCAGCTCGGCTTTATAGTCCGCACATTCGGCGTTGAGGCGGACAGAGTCAAGGATGAGCTCAGAGACAGGAATTATGATATCTATATCGGCGAGTGCCGCCTTATTCAGAATATGGATCTTTCGCCTCTCTTTACGGGCTCGGCGAGCTACGGCATGGCAGAGGACAGCGAGAGCCACGCGATGTATCAGACCTTCATTGACGGCAACTGCGAAATCATAGATTTCATTAACACCTTCAATTCCGATATGCCTTTTGTGCCCGTCTGTTTCAGAAACGCGGTTGTTTCTTACACAAGAGCTATATACGGCGATTTTGCGCCGTGTGACACCGACATTTTTTACGATATTGAATCGTGGAGTATCAGATGATGGATATTTACAGTGATATTTCCGCGCTCAGGGGTGTCGGCGCGAAAAGGAAAGAGATGCTTGAAAAAATAGGCATAACAACCGTTAATGATTTGCTCACCTATTTTCCGAGAGCTTATGAGGACTACACTTACATTTATTCAATCAATGATGCGCCTCTCGGAGTCAATGTGTGCGTGAAAGCATATATCGGCTCTGTAGCCAGGGAGCATTATATCCGTAAGGGTATGACCACTTACAAGCTTGACGCCACCGACGGAGAAGGCTTTATGGATATTGTCTTCTTCAACAATAAATACGCCGCGAGAGCACTGAAACTTGATACCGAATATCTTTTCTTCGGCAGAGTCACGACCTACGGCAGAGGCCTCAGGCAGATGACATCGCCTCAATTTGCCGAAGCGGGCGGAAAAGGCGCGGGCATAAAGCCTGTTTATCCGCAGACAGCGGGGCTCAACTCCGCGGCAATTGAAAAGCTGGTTAAGTCTGCGTTTGACGCATGCGGTGAAATTGAGGACTGCATGCCGCAGAGTATCAGAGACGGTTACTGCCTTATGTCAAGAGGGGAATGCCTTCGCAATCTCCATTTCCCCGAAAGCGCGGATTTGCTCTCGGAGGCAAAGAGGCGCTACGCCTTTGAGGAGCTTTTTGACCTGCAGATAGGTCTGAGCCGCCTCAAGATAAAAGCGCGGCAGAAATCCCCTGCGCTTATTGAAAATGATTATACCGGCGATTTTATAAACAGCCTGCCGTTTAAGCTCACAAACGCTCAGCTCAGGGCGATTGAAGACTGCAAAAAGGATATGGCCTCGGGCGTTACTATGAATCGCCTGCTTCAGGGCGATGTCGGTTCGGGTAAAACGGCTGTTGCCGCCGCGGTTATATACAACTGCGTTAAAAACGGTTTTCAGGCCGCACTTATGGCTCCCACGGAAGTGCTCGCTCAGCAGCACTATACAACTTTTCTGAAATTCTTTGATAAGTTTCATATAGTCACAGCCCTTCTCACGGGCTCAACCACAGCTGCCGAAAAGCGCAGGATAAAAGAGGCGCTCAGAAACGGAGACATAAACCTCGTGATAGGCACTCACGCCCTCATTCAGAAGGATGTTGAATTCGCGAATCTCGGCTTTGCCATCACCGATGAACAGCACCGTTTCGGAGTAAATCAGAGGGCAATGCTCAACGCCAAGGGAAAGAGCCCTCACGTGCTTGTTATGTCAGCTACTCCCATTCCGCGCACGCTCTCATTCATCGTTTACGGCGAGCTTGACCTGAGCATTCTTGACGAGATGCCGGCGGGCAGGCAGAAGACGGAAACATTCCTCATCGGCGAGGATGTGCGTGAAAGAGCATACGGTTATGTCAAAAAGCACCTCGCTCAGGGCAGGCAGGCATATATCGTTTGCCCCCTTGTTGATAATGAGGATGACCCTGACGCGGATGTAAAAGCTTCAAAACAGCTTTACAAAGAACTTTCCGACGGCTTTTTCAGGGGATATAAACCCGCCCTCCTTTACGGCAAAATGAAACCGCAGGAAAAGAAAGCGGTTATGGAGGATTTTGCCGCGGGCAAAACCGATGTGCTTATTTCAACCACGGTTATCGAGGTCGGCGTTGATGTGCCGAACGCGGTAATTATGGTGATAGAAAACGCGGAGATGTTCGGCCTTTCACAGCTTCATCAGCTCAGGGGCAGGGTAGGCAGAGGCGAATATCAATCTACCTGTATTCTCATTAGCGACAAAAAAGATGCGGATTCTTCCGAACGTCTTAAGATACTGACTCAGACAACCGACGGCTTCAGAATAGCCGACGAGGACCTGCGCCTGAGGGGCCCGGGCGATATATTCGGCTCAAGGCAGCACGGTCTGCCTAATATGAAAATCGCAAATATGATAACCGACGGTGAAATTGTCAGGGAAACCCATACCGCGGCCGAAAAACTGCTAAAAGAAAACCCCACCCTTGAGGGTGAGGAATTCAATATGCTCAGAAAGAGCGTGAATATGCTGTTTGCGAAAGGAATTTCACTTAACTGAAGCTCTCGCTTTTTCAATCTCTTCTTCGGTGCACTTTATAATTCTGTACTGTGCGCCGTCCGTGTCAATCATTCTTATCGGCACATCGGGTATCAATTCATGCACCCTTCCGATAAAGGCATTGCTGCCGTCGCCGGGAAAGCCTGTTATCAGCTCTCTCGCGCCGAATCTTTTTGCCGCGACCGCCGCCGTGAGCGCCGGCTCGCCGTTAAAGTAAACATTCATATCGGCGTTTCTCTCTTCAACGCAGCTGTAAAGCTCGCCGAGCGCGTCAAGGTCATTTGCGGATGTGTTGAGTATTGATATGATAATCAGCTTTTCGCCGCTTTTTTCAGCAATTCCGGCTCCCGCCTCAATGAGCCTTTTGCAGGATGTCTGAGGAGTGACACAGACCATAATGCATTTTTCTTTAACCATGAATGTCATTCCTTTCCTCTGGTCTGACTTTATTGTACACGGCAAATGTGAAGTATTACCCGGTTTGTTATTAACAACATATTAATCAGCGGAGAATTTTTCATGAAAATCACAGATGTAATCAACAAAAAAGAATATTCCGTTTCCTTCGAGGTTTTTCCGCCCAAAACGGATTCCGCCTTTGAGTCCGTCGAGAGCGCTGTCCATGAAATCGCCTCATTAAGGCCCTCATTTATGAGCGTTACTTACGGAGCGGGCGGAGGCACAAGCAAATACACCCTTAATATCGCTAAAAATATAAAGGATAAGTACGGTGTGCCGTCAATTGCGCACCTTACCTGCGTTTCCTCATCGAGAGACACCGTGAGGGATATGATAGGCAGAATCAAGGACGCGGGCATCGAAAACATCCTCGCTTTAAGAGGAGACATACCCAATGACCCTTCCTTTGATATGAACAGCATCGATTATCACTACGCGGTTGACCTTATCCGTGAAATCAAAAACAGCGGTGTTGATTTCTGTGTGGGAGGCGCCTGTTACCCCGAGATGCACCCTGAAGCGCCGTCAAAGAAAGAGGATATAATCCACCTTAAGGAAAAAGCGGACGCGGGCTTTGAGTTTTTCACAACCCAGATGTTTTTTGACAATAATCTGCTTTACAATTTCCTTTACAGAATCAGGGAGGCCGGGATAACCGTGCCGATTATTCCGGGCATTATGCCCATAACAAATGCGAAACAGGTTAAAAGAGCCATTTCTCTTTCGGGCTCCTTTGTTCCTCAGAGGTTTATAAACCTTGTCGATAAATTCGGCTCGGACCCCGATGCCATGATGCAGGCGGGTATTGCCTACGCTACAGACCAGATTATCGACCTTTTCGCAAACGGCATTACTCATATCCACGTTTACTCAATGAATAAACCCGAGGTTGCGAGAGCCATAATGAGCAACCTTTCATCCATATTGGGAAAGAATACCGACTGACGGGAAGAGAAAAATGAATTTGCTCGAATATGTAAAAGAGAATATCGTGCTGCTTGACGGCGGCACAGGCACGCTTCTTCAGAAAAGCGGACTTAAAAGCGGCGAACTGCCCGAAAGATGGGGCTGTGAGCATCCGGAAATTATGGCGGATATTCACAGGCGCTATTTTGATGCGGGCAGTAATGTCGTTAACACCAACACCTTCGGCGCAAACAGCCTTCATTACAGCGACGAAGAGCTCGAAACGGTTGTAAAGACGGCAATAGAAAATGTCAGAACGGCGGCGTCGCAGTCCTGCGGCAGTCAGCTGAAATTCGTATCATATGATATGGGCCCCACCGGAAAGCTCTTAAAGCCGCTCGGCGAGCTTGAGTTTGAGGATGCGGTAGAGATTTTTGCGAAGCAGGCCCGCCTTGCGGAAAAATACGGCGCGAATCTGATAAGCATTGAGACAATGAGCGACAGCTATGAAACCAAAGCCGCGCTGCTTGCCGTAAAAGAAAACACTAATCTGCCGGTTTTCGTGACAAACGCTTATAATGAGGATGAAAACCTCCTCACGGGCGCTTCTCCCGAGGCAATGGTCGCTATGCTTGAGGGCCTCGGCGCGGATGCAATCGGTCTAAACTGCTCATACGGCCCCGATAAGCTTATGGGCGTTATCAAGAGGATAATCGCGGTTTCCTCCGTCCCCGTAATATTCAAGCCGAATGCCGGCATACCCGAGATGATAAACGGAGAAAGCGTTTACAGCATCGGGCCCGAAAGCTTTGCCTCTCAGGTTGCTTCGGCGTGCAGGGCGGGAGTCAATATCGCGGGCGGATGCTGCGGCACAACTCCGGAATATATTGCCTGCCTTAAATCCGAAATACAGGGTGTTAAGCAGATTTATCCCGAAAAGAAAAAACTTTCCGTCGTTTCGTGCGGAACTCACTGTGTCACATTCGGTGAAAGACCTGTTGTAATCGGTGAGAGAATAAACCCCACAGGCAAAAAGCTGATTAAACAGGCCCTCAGAGAAAACAACATCGATTATCTCATCAGCGAGGGCATAGAACAGAAAAAGTGCGGCGCTGATATCCTTGATGTTAACTGCGGCCTTGCCGAAATTGACGAAAAGCAGGTGCTTGCCTCGGCAGTCGGCACTCTGCAGTCAGTTTGCGGCATCCCGCTTCAGATTGACACATCCGACCCCGTCGCAATGGAAAGAGCTCTTCGCCTCTATAACGGCAAGGCGATGATAAACTCCGTAAACGGCAAACAGCAGTCTATGGATGAGGTTTTCCCGCTTGTAAAAAAATACGGCGGATTCACCGTCGCCCTCACTCTTGACGAAAGCGGTATCCCCGAAACGGCTGAGGAGAGGCTGAAAATTGCTGAAAAGATTATCGCCGAAGCGTCAAAATACGGCATAGGGAAAAACGACCTTATATTTGACCCGCTCTGTATGACTGTCAGCACGGATGACAACGCCGCCAAGGTGACCCTTGAGAGCATAAAACTCATCAGAGAAAAAACGGGCTGTAACACCGTGCTCGGCGTTTCAAACGTCTCTTTCGGCCTTCCGTGCAGAGATGTCATCAATTCTTACTTTTTTACGCTCGCTCTCGGCAGCGGACTCTCGGCAGGAATCATCAATCCGAAATCTGCGGATATGATGAACGCGTTTTCATCCTTCCTTGCTCTCTCCGGGCTCGATAAAAGCTGCCTCGGTTATATCGGCAGAATGTCGGGTGTTTCCGCCGGTGCCGCTCCAGTTTCTGACGATCAGGCCGGGGTTCAGGATATAATCGGCGCGGTAGTTGACGGCAGAAGTGATTTTGCAAAAAACTTAAGTGAAAAATTCATAGGCGAAACGGGCGGAATGAAGCTCGTTAACGAATACATTATACCGGCTCTCGATATAATCGGGCAGAGGTTTGAAAAGAAGGAGGCTTATCTGCCTCAGCTTCTCCTCTCAGCGGAAGCGGCAAAGGCATGTTTTGAAGTTGTCAAAAGCCACACCGTTTCAGCAGAAACACATGATAAATGCACCGTCATACTTGCGACTGTCAGTGGCGATATTCATGATATCGGCAAAAATATTGTTGCGCTGCTGCTTGACAATTACGGATATGATGTTGTTGACCTTGGCAAAAATGTCAGGGCAGAGGAAATATTGAAAACGGCGAAAGAGAAAAATGCAAAGCTTGTCGGGCTCAGCGCCCTTATGACCACAACCGTGCCTGCTATGGCGGATACCGTTGCGCTTCTGCGCAGCGAAGCGCCCGGCATCAAGGTTATGGTCGGAGGCGCCGTGCTTACCGAAGAGCTTGCCCGCAGTATGAATGCGGATGCGTACTGTGCCGACGCTATGGCTACGGTAAGGTACGCGGAAAGTTTGCAGGATTTATGATTGAATTTAAAAAACTAATACTTGGTGACATACCGCTCATAAAAAGTTTTCTCTTAAGTGAGGGCTCGCAAAACTGCGACTTTTCCGCCGGATGTCTTTTTATGTGGCGCGATATGTACAACTATCACTACGCGCTTTTTAACAACACACTTATCATCGCGGCAAAATTTGATGATGCCTGGTATTTCTCGTTCCCTGTGGGCGAAGATGTCTGCGGTGCGCTTAAAGAGCTTGAAAAACACTGTGTTCTGAACAGTATTCCTCTTGTGTTTTACTCGCTCAATGAAAAACAGCTTTCCGCTGTCTGTAACCGCTATCCGGCTTATATAACCGTTTCCGAGAGGGACTGGTCGGATTATATCTATGACTATGAGCCGCTCAAAGCCCTTTCCGGCAAAAAGTATTCCGCGCAGAGAAACCATATTAATAAGTTTTTGCGTCTCTATCCGGATTACAGTTATAAAGAGGTTGAAAAGGAAGATATTCCCGGAATACTGGATTTTGTCCGCAATTTCAGATACCACGCCGAAAAAGAAAACGCGGATGCGCAAGAGGACCTTCGCGCCTGCACCGAAGTGCTTGAAAATTATGAAGTTTACGGTCTTAAAGGCGGCGTTCTCAGAGCGGACGGGAAGGTCATCGGCTTTACCGCAGGCGAAATCAGCGGCGATAC
The DNA here is from genome assembly GCA_002309055.1 of Ruminococcaceae bacterium UBA1236. Taxonomy (GTDB): domain Bacteria; phylum Bacillota; class Clostridia; order Oscillospirales; family Acutalibacteraceae; genus CAG-177. Next base: position 11,339 of record DBWO01000002.1, on the reverse strand, counting down.
GCTCATTGTACACATAGAAAAAGCCGATTATGCCTATGACGGTGCTTATCAGATGCTCTCAAATCTCTTCCTGAAGCAGAATGAGGGTGAAAACATTAAATATGTCAATCGTGAAGATGACGCGGGAGACCCGGGTCTCAGAAAATCCAAGCTGTCCTATAACCCCGCTTATCTTCTGACAAAAACCACAGCTTATATCGGAGGATATAATGAAAGTAAAAGCTTTGACGTTTAATATTCAGCACGGTGTTGATCAGCATTCCGAAAAACGTGAAATAAACCTTGATCAGATTGCAGATATTATAAAAGACGCCGGCGCGGATTTTGTTAATCTCAACGAAGTATACGGCGCCGGCTCATACCCCTGTGAAGAGAGTGAGATGACAGCGCAGTATATTGCCTCGAAAGCGGGATATAACTATTGCTTTTTCGCGCCCGCAATAAGGGCAAACGGCAAGCCCTACGGCAACGCTTTTCTTTCGCGATTTCCCATAAGATTTGCTGAGGTTATACCTGTTCCCGACCCGATTCACAAGCACGAGGATGTGCATTATGAGAGCAGAAACATTATGAAATTCATCCTCGACACGGGCGAAAAACCCTTAACTGTTTTCGGCAGCCATTTCGGCGTTGCAAAAGGCGAGGAGGAAAATGCCGTTGAAATGCTCGGCTTTCTCGTTAAAGAGGAGAATAACCCCGTAATCTGTATGGGCGATTACAATATAACCCCTGACAGCGATATTATCGCGCCGCTTTTGTCGGAGCTTAAAAATACATCCGCGGATAACGAGCCCACATTTCCTTCATACGCGCCCGAAATCAAGATTGACTATATTCTCGTTTCACAAGGCGTTGAGGTGATAAGCGGAAAACCATTGCAAATTATAGCCAGTGATCATTTCCCGTATGCCGCTGAGCTTGAGATATAACCGTAATTGAAAGGATGAGGTGAATATGGAAAACGTATGCAAGTATCCTGTAGTTCTTGTTCACGGAATGTTCGGATGGGGCGATGACGAAGGCCTGAACGAGCATCTTCCTTACTGGGGAGCAAATACCTGCAATATAAAGGAGCATTACACCGAACAGGGTTTTAAAATCTATGCCGCTTCGGTAGGCCCCGCTTCCTCCGCGTGGGACAGGGCCTGTGAGCTTTATGCCCGCCTTGTGGGCGGACCCGTTGACTACGGCAAGGCTCATTCTGCAAGATGCGACCACAGAAGATTCGGCAGGTATTACCCCGAGCCGCTTGTTGAAAAATGGGACAGCGAGAATAAAATTCATTTCATCGGCCACAGCTTCGGCGGCAACACCATAAGGCTGCTCTGCCACCTGCTTACCTACGGCGACCCGAGGGAAATCGCCGAGACAGACCCCGATGATCTCTCTGAGCTTTTCAAAGGCGGTCACGAGGACCTTGTTGCGAGTATTTTCACAATCTGCTCGCCCCATAACGGCACTACAACCTTTCTCGCCGCCAAGAAGTTCAAGATTCTGCCCGCAATGAAATTCGTTATCTACAACTATATGGGCATTATGGGCCGCTCTCCCGCTGAAGGCACTATATTTGACTTCCACCTTGAACAGTACGGCCTGAGCGACACACCGGGCAAAAAAGACGCCTACCCGATCAGGCGAGCGAAGAAAAAATTCAAATACAGCAACGATAACGTCGAATTTGACCTGACTCCCGAAGGTGCCAAAGAGCTTAACGATTTGATTGAGATTTCACCCGAAACATATTTCTTCTCCTATTCATACAACGCAGTTTCCTGTAACTTCAACGGCAAGGTGCATCTGCCCTGGTACATTGATTTTCCGTTCCTCGGCTTTACATCCGAACTCATTCTCATCTATTACAGATTTTTCAGGGAAAAGGGCAACTATCCGTTTGAGGATTACTGCAATGACGGTCTTGTTGATCTGCCCTCGGCAATGCATCCGAAAGATGAGCCGTACGAGATGTACAAAAAAGGCCAAATCAAAAAGGGTATATGGAATGTTATGAAGCCGAGATTCGGCGATCACGGCACACCCATCGGCCTTTTCGCGCCCGTTGAGGACACTTTCGCGCTTTACGATGAAATGTTCTCACTCGCTTACAAGGTAGAAGAACTTATTGATAATAAAGCGGAGTAATAATATGATTGAATTCGGAACAGGCGGCTGGAGAGCCGAAATAGGCAAAGACTTTGTCTGTGAAAATATAAGGCTCGTTGCCGCGGGCGTTCTTAAAATGATTAAGGACGAGCATAAGGATGAAAAACCCGTTATAATCGGCTATGACAGGCGCTTTCTGTCCTGGAATGCTGCAAAATGGGTTGCCGAAGTGCTGTCCGCAGGCGGCATAAGGGTTTATTTCCTCAACCGCTCGGCACCAACGCCCCTCATTATGCACACCGTGCTTAAGAGAGGCCTTCATTACGGCATCGAGATTACCGCGAGCCATAACCCCTCAGCCTATAACGGCATAAAGCTGATTGTCGAGCAGGGCAGGGATGCTCCCGTTGAAACAACAGGAAAACTCGAGAAAATAATCGCCGGAATTGAAAACCCCGAATTTATCGATTTTGACGCGGCAGTTGAAAAGGGTCTTATTGAATATATCAAAAACCCATTCAACGATTATATTGACGACATTATCGCGCAGATTGATATGGGCGCTCTCAGAGAGCGCGGCCTTCGCGTGCTCTTTGATGTTATGCACGGCTCGGGCAGCTATCCTCTTGTGGTTATCTATCACACGGCAAGGTGCACCATAGACTCAATCAACCTTGATAAGGATGCGTTTTTCGGCAATCAGATGCCCGCGCCAACGGACGAGAGCCTTACAATGCTCAAATACCGTGTTAAACTTGATAACTACGACCTCGGCATTGCACTTGACGGTGACGGCGACCGCCTCGGAATTGTTGACTGCAGCGGCAAATATATTGACGCAAATTCCATCCTCTGTATGCTCTATTACTATCTTCTCAAGTACAAGGGCTGGAAAGGCCCCGTCGTGAGAAATATTTCCACCACTCATATGCTCGATAAAATTGCGGAGAGCTTCGGCGAAAAATGCTATGAAGTGCCCGTCGGTTTCAAATATGTTTCCGCTAAAATCGATGAGGTTGACGCTGTGCTCGGCGGCGAATCCTCGGGCGGTCTCACGGTAAGAGGCCATATTCACGGCAAGGATTCCATTTATGCCGCGTCTCTTTTCTCCGAGATGATAAGCGTCACGGGCAAAACGCCCGGCGAAATCCGCGAGGAGCTCGAGCGCGAATACGGTAAGTTTGTGATGGCAGAGGACAACCTCGTTTTCGACCCGTCAAGAAAACCCGAAATTAATGAAATAGTGATGACTCAAAAACTTCTCCCCGAATTTGACGAGGAGATTGAGAAAGTCAGCTATGAAGACGGCTGTAAAGTGTATTTTAAAAACGGCGATTTTGTCATCTGCCGCTTCTCCGGCACGGAGCCGCTTTTAAGAATTTTCGCTGAGAGCAGCGACAGGCGCACGGCAGAGAAATACATAAACAGTTTCAAATCATTTCTTAATTTTTAACGCATTGTAAAATAAAACCGTTTTGCGCTTTTTATGCAGCAAAACGGCTCCGTTACAGTCACTGATAGTCGGAAAGTGTATTTCCGACTATATCTGAGAGGAGTAACCGTAAATGAAAAAAGTATTGTGTGTTTTAACCGCTGTCCTTGTCGTGCTTCTCGCGTTCTGTTCCTGCGGCAGCAGCTACGCTTCAAAAGAGTCATACAACGATACAGCGGAATATGCCATCGAACCGGCCGACTCCGAATTTGATTACGGCTATAACGGAAATTCGGATGAAGGATTTTTGTCAGAAGACAGCGCCGAATCCAAGGCCGTTTCTTCGCAGAGCGGCAAAGCGGATTATCAGGCGATTGCTGACGCTTCTTCCCGCAAGCTAATAAGAGACGCGTCGCTCAATATCGAAACTGAAACCTATGATGATTTCATGAAGAAGCTTGAGAGCGAGATAGGAAAATGCGGCGGATATGTTGAAAATTCATCTGAATCCGGCGGAGTATATTCCTATCAGAGTTACCGCTCATCCTCGCTCACCGTGAGAATACCGAGTGAAAAGCTCGACTCATTCCTCGGCAGCATTTCCGAAATCGCGGTTGTTACTTCAAAATCAATTTCCGTAAAAGATATTACCGGCAGTTACATTGACACACAGAGCAGAATCAAAGCCCTCGAAACGGAGAGAGACGCCCTTCTTGCCATTCTCGCCAAGGCGGACAACGTGATCGACCTCATTACCGTGCAGGACAGGCTCACCGAAGTTAATGCCGAGCTCGAGAGCTGCAAATCAAAGCTCAAGACCTATGATGAGCTTATCAGTTACTCGACCGTGAGAATGGAAATAAGCGAGGTCAAGAGAGCAACCGGAACCGAGGAACTCTCCTTCGGCAAAGAGATTCTCAGAAAACTCTCCGATAATCTTTATAATATCGGTCAGGGCCTTCGCAACTTCGCAATCAACTTTATAAGCTCAATTCCCTATCTTCTCATCATCGCGGTAATCATAGCCGTTGCCGTTATTATAATTAAGAAGGCTGTCGGAAGAGCAAAAAAACGCCGGACCGCGAAGAGAGCGGAGCAGGCGAAACCGGATACACCGGAAGATAAATAAAGTTTTAAAATAAATATAACAGGAAGGCGGGTTTTTCCCGTCTTCCTGTTTGTTATATTCCTTCTTCAATTGCTATATGAGCGCAGAGTTTTATTAAATCGCTCACCGGTTTCGGCACATCGGGCATATCGTAATCTATGCTTACGGGGTTTATTCCTGTTATCGCTTCAAACATTGTGCAGGAAGCGGTAAATCTGCCCAGGTCATTCGCATACATACCGTTTTCCGTCAGGCGGTCGCCTATGTGCGTTTGCCTTACGGTCTGAAAAGCTCTGCCTATCGGGATGATTCCGTCCGCTTCCTCGTCTCTCGCAATTTCTTTACAGCACAGACTTATCATCTCATACATTGAGCTTTGGTCGGCGCCGTAGAGTTCTCTGTATTCGGGCAGGCGGCAGGCGCCGTCAAAAGCCCAGGGCTGAACTATCAATATTTTCGCGCCGGGGTGCATCATCCGGCAGTAGGCGGCAATCTCGCCGTAATAGGGGATATAGCTTTCCTTTGAGCCGCTGAGAATGCCGTTTTGCTGTATGGTTATAACATCCCATTCCTCTTCCTCAACAGCTTCGTGAAGCGCTATGCCGTCAGGCCTCATCATTTCGGTTACGCCGGGAAGATATGTTTCGTAAAAGTAAACCTCATTTTCATCTATATAGTTTCTGTAATGGTCTTCGACGCTCGCGTTTTCAAGGCACAGGTTTGAGAGCAAAAGCTCTTTTGCGCACGCTTTGGCGAGATGCGGCATAAATGAGTGAGCCTCCGATGACATTCTGTTTCCAATTGAAAGAATCTTCATTTTATTCCCCTTTGCGAAGCTTTGTGATTGTTTCTTTGCCGCCGCTGTTTTGCTGAGTCATTACGATGAAATAGATTGATACAATCAGCAGATAGGGGTAGGGCGCGAAAATGCCGGGGTTAACGAGCGACATCATCTCAAGCCCTACAAATGAAAGAAACAGAGTGAGCGAGAAGAAAGAGACATTTTTTCTGAATGTCAGAATTCTCTGTATATTAAGGTATATATATGCCGCTATGCCAACGATTCCGCACGAGGCGGCAACCTGAATGACGGAGCAGTGATACCAGCAGAGCGTATGCTTAGCGCTCGGGTGAATGTCGCGGTTGCCCATGTAGGCAATTCCTCTGCCGACAAACGGGCTTGACTTAAAGTCACTTATACCGCGGGAGTAAAGCTTAAGGCGCGTGTAGTTTTCACTCGGATTCGTCATTCGCTCGATGGTGTAATGTATAAGGTCCGATAAATATCTTCCGGCGAATGCCAAAGCCACAAGACCGAGCAGAACGGTTATGATTGCGGGCTTCCTGTGCTTTTTGTCTATGATTATCATTGTAAAAGCGCAGATTGCGAGCTCCGCCGCGCCGAATAGCAGACCGCCTCTTGATCCCGTGAGCAGTATTTCACCGTAAATGAGCACTCCCACAAGGAACATGCCGAAATGTTTTCTTGTGTAGTAAAATGCGAAAGGCATTGAGAGCATAAGAATGGTGGAGCCGTTGTTTCTCCACTGGAAGGGGATAACTCTCAGGTGGTCGGCAAGCTCGCCGCGCCTTGTGAAATATTCGTAAATGAGGCAAAGAGTGATGACAGCGACGGGGCTGAGCATCATCTTGCAGAATCTGTCTTCAAAGTTATATTCTTTTTCGCCGTCAAACGATGCCGCAACATAGGAGCAAAGAAGCACCATAAAGAAACCGAGAGAGCCCATATAGAAAAGCGAGGTGGGGGAGAAGTAAGTGCGGGGATTGATTATTCCCGCGCCGCCTATTGTAACGGCAACTGACGCCGCAATCATGCCCCGGAATGTGCTGAATTTTTTGAGCTTCGGCGGATAAATAAAGAAATGCGCGATTAAACAAATCGCTATCGGAAAAGCAAAAGGCCAGAGCTTAAGAAAATCCGGTGTGCTGTATTTAAGCTTTATGGCGAATGAGGATATTACCATTATACCTTCAAGTACAGGCAGAAGGTCTTCCGTTATAACCATAATGAAGGCGAGAATTGTTGCCATAACAACAACGCCGAGCACGCCCTGATTTGTGAAAATGAAGAGCGCCGAAACGGCAATAAGCATAAGAGTATACCAATCGGAAAACAGGAATTTTCTGAGCGGTTTCATATGGCTTTCAAACTTTTCTCTTGTCATTACGGCACCTCCTTTCACATTAGATTATAATTCATTAATCTTATTAATTATACATCTTAAAAATAAGTATCTCAACAAATATTACAATATTGTAAACTTTGAAAAAAACTCTTGATTTTCGATATAAACGTGCTAAAATACATTTAGCACTCGGGCAGCAAGAGTGCTAAACTAATTCACAATTCATTTTACGGAGGTAATATATATGAAGATCAAACCTTTGGCAGACAGAGTAGTTATCAAGGCAGTTGAGATTGAAGAAACAACTGCCAGCGGCATCATCCTTGCGCCTTCAGCGCAGGAAAAACCCCAGATTGCAGAAGTCATCGCTGTCGGTCCCGGCGGCATGGTAGACGGCAAAGAGGTTGAGATGTACGTCAAAGTCGGCGACAGAGTCATCACAAGCAATTACAGCGGCACCGAGGTCAAGCTTGACAAAGAGGAATATAAGATAGTCCGTCAGAGCGATATCCTCGCGGTTGTAGAGTAATACAGGGAGGTAATAAAAATGGCAAAACAGATTATTTTCGGTGAAGAGGCCCGCAAGGCTCTTCAGAACGGCGTTGACAAACTTGCCGATACCGTTAAAATAACACTCGGACCCAAGGGCAGAAACGTAGTTCTCGATAAGAAATACGGCGCTCCCCTTATCACAAATGACGGCGTTACAATCGCCAAGGAAATCGAGCTTGACGACCCGTTTGAAAATATGGGCGCTCAGCTTGTTAAAGAAGTTTCCACCAAAACCAACGATGTCGCCGGCGACGGCACCACCACCGCCACCCTTCTTGCTCAGGCACTCATCAGAGAAGGTATGAAGAATGTTACCGCGGGCGCAAATCCCATGGTAGTCAAAAAGGGTATGGCAAAAGCGGTTGACACTGTTGTTGAAGGCCTTAAAAAGAATTCCAAACCCGTTGAGGGCTCCAAGGATATCGCGAGAATCGGCACCATTTCCTCAGGTGATGAAGAAGTAGGCAAATTCATAGCCGAAGCTATGGAAAAGGTTACCTCAAACGGCGTTATCACCGTTGAGGAGTCAAAGATTGCCGTTACCGAGGCAGAGGTTGTAGAAGGTATGCAGTTTGACCGCGGCTATATCTCCCCCTACATGGTAACCGATACCGAAAAGATGGAAGCCGTTATTGATGACGCTCTCATCCTTATCACCGATAAGAAAATCTCTAATGTTCAGGATATTCTTCCTCTTCTTGAGCAGATTATGCGCGCGGGCGGCAAGCTCGTTATAGTGGCCGAGGATGTTGAGGGCGAAGCTCTCTCCACAATCCTTGTAAACAAACTCCGCGGTGTATTCACCTGCGTTTGTGTCAAGGCTCCCGGCTTCGGTGACAGAAGGAAGGAAATGCTTCAGGATATCGCTGTGCTCACAGGCGGCGAGGTTATCACATCCGATCTCGGCCTTGAGCTCAAGGACGCTCAGATGACTCAGCTCGGCAAAGCCCGTCAGGTTAAGATTTCCAAGGAAAACACCATTATCGTTGACGGCGCCGGCGAAGCGGACGCCATTCAGGCAAGGATCAACCAGATTAAGTCACAGATGGAAGTAAGCACCTCCGAGTTTGATAAGGAAAAGCTTCAGGAGAGACTTGCAAAGCTAGCAGGCGGCGTTGCTGTTATAAAGGTAGGCGCTGCAACCGAAACCGAAATGAAAGAGAAGAAGCTCCGTATAGAGGACGCTCTTTCAGCTACCAAAGCGGCCGTTGAAGAAGGCTGTGTAGCAGGCGGCGGTGTTGCTTTGCTTAATACAATTACTTCAGTCAAGGCTCTGCTTGACTCCACCGATGACGCGGACGAAATCACGGGCATCAAGATTGTTCTTAAGGCTCTTGAAGAACCCGTTCGTCAGATAGCCGCAAACGCGGGCCTTGAGGGCAGCGTTATAGTCAATGAGATTCTCGCTTCCGGCAAGGACGGCTACGGCTACAACTTCGCTAATGACACTTATACCGATATGGCTGAGGCCGGCATTCTCGATCCCACCAAGGTTACCCGTTCGGCTCTCCAGAACGCGGCTTCCGTGGCCGCTATGGTTCTCACTACAGAGAGTCTTGTGACCGATAAGCCCGATCCTGCGGCGGACGCGGCTAACGCGGCAGCTATGGCTGCGGCGGCACAGGGCGGCGGAATGTATTAATCCTGTCTTCAGCTTTCACGTTTAAGCGAAAAAACAAAAACTATAAAGGTAAAGGGCTTGTATGTGTTTTACATACGAGCCCTTGATTTTTATTTATTAATCTTATATTCACTGTTGAAAATAAAAAAATACCGTGATATAATCGATAAGGTGGTAAATTGTGATTAAAATTGATTCCTGCTCAAGAGAGCAGACTGAAAAAACCGGATATAATCTCGGCGCCTGTCTCCCTTACGGCAGGGTTGTTGCTCTTTTCGGCGACCTGGGCGCGGGCAAAACCGCCTTTACCTCGGGCTTTGTCAAGGGTATGGGCATAGGCGCCTTTGTTTCGAGCCCCACTTTTGCGCTCGTCAACGATTATTCCGAGGGTGATAAAAAGGTTTACCACTTTGATATGTACAGAATTTCCGGCTGGGATGACCTGTATTCAACGGGTTACTTCGATTATCTCGATGAGGGCGCAACTCTCATTATTGAGTGGAGTGAAAATATCGAGAGCGTACTGCCCGAGGACTGTGTGAGAGTATATATTAACAAAACCGGCGATGAAAATTGCCGGATTATTGAAATAAGCGGATGTGACGACATTGAAATTACTTGCGGTTGACAGTTCCGCCGTGAGTGCCGGCGCCGCCGTATTTGACGGCGACAAGCTTCTGAGCGAAAGCTTCGTTAACGCCGGTCTCACTCACTCGCGCACCCTTATGCCTATGGTTAACGGCGCGCTCGGAAACGCGGGGCTCACAATTGAAGATATTGATGCTTTTGCCGTCAGCAGAGGACCCGGCTCGTTTACGGGCGTAAGGATAGGCGTTGCGGCCGTTAAAGGCCTTGCTTTTCCCGGAGATAAGCCCTGCGCCGGTGTTTCAACGCTTGAGGCAATGGCATATAATTTCACGGATGAGGATTGCACCGTCTGCACTCTTATGGACGCGAGGAGAAGCCAGGTTTACACGGCTCTTTTTTCCGTAAGCGGCGTCAGGGTTACGCGCCTTTCGGAAGACGGCGCAAAAAGTATAGAGGATGTCGCCTCGGAGATTTCCGGCATTTCCGGCAAAATATATCTTTGCGGAGACGGCTCCAAGCTTCACTGTGAAACACTTAAAGCGGCAAATCCGGCGGTCATTCTGCCGGCGGAAAACCGCAGATATCAAAGGGCTTACGGCGTAGGGCTCGCGGCAATCGCAAACGGCGGTTTCGCTTCGAGCGCGCTTCTTGAGCCGGCTTATGTAAGACCATCTCAGGCTGAAAGAGAGCTGAGAATTAAAAAGGAGGGTATAAAATGATAGCACTCGGTAATGACCACGCGGGCCTTGAGCTCAAAAACGCTGTCAAGGCGCACCTTGATGAGAGAGGCATTGAATACAAGGATTTCGGCACGTACACGCCCGATTCCTGCGACTATGCCGTTTATGCCGAAAAGGCGGCGAGAGCCGTCGCAAACGGGGAGTGCGAACTCGGTCTGCTCTTCTGCGGCACGGGTGTCGGCATTTCAATGGCGGCAAACAAGGTAAGAGGTATCAGAGCCGCATGCTGCTCCGACAAATTCTCTGCTGAAATGACGCGTCTTCACAACGACGCAAATATGCTTTGTCTCGGCGGCAGGGTTGTAACCCCCGAGAAGGCAATCGAGCTTTGCGACATCTTCCTTGATACCGCCTTCAGCGGAGAGGAGCGCCACGCAAGGCGTATAGCTCAGATAACAGACCTTGAAAACAGGTTTTAATAAAGGCAAATAACGGCAACAATCATTGGAGGTAGAATTATGGCAAAAGTAATGATTATGGACCATCCTCTTATTCAGCACAAGCTTTCTCTTCTCAGAGATAAGAGGACAAGTTCAAAGGATTTCAGACAGCTTGTCGGCGAAATAGCAAATCTTATCTGCTATGAGGCGACAAGAGATCTTCCTCTCAAAGAGGTTAAGACCGAAACTCCCGTCGCTACGGCCACCACAAAGATTATCGCGGGCAAAAAGCTCGCTTTCGTGCCCATTCTCAGAGCGGGTCTCGGTATGGTTGACGGTGTGCTCCAACTCGTCCCCGCGGCTAAAGTCGGCCATATCGGTCTTTACAGAGATCCCAATACTCTTATGCCCGTTGAGTATTACTGCAAGCTCCCCAAGGATATAAGCGAGCGCGAGGTTATTGTGCTTGATCCGATGCTCGCGACGGGCGGCAGTGCGATTGACGCCATTTCTCAGATTAAAAAGCGCAATCCCGCAAGCGTTAAGTTTATGGGCATCATAGCCGCGCCCGAGGGACTTGAAGCCCTTAAAAAGGCGCATCCCGATGTTGATATCTTTGTTGCGGCTCTTGACGATCACCTCAACGAGCACGGCTACATCGTGCCCGGCCT
>DBWO01000052.1:38103-74925 GCA_002309055.1 Ruminococcaceae bacterium UBA1236 | reverse complement strand
TGCTTAGGTAGAATACCACATCAATATCTTAATGTCAAGAAAAACTTTTGCGTTTTTTGAAACTTTTTTCGGTTTTTGACAACCCCGCCGGGTGTGCCGGATCAGAGCGCGGTTTTGCGACATTCCGTCCCGCCCCGGCGCGAAGCAATATATATGGTATATTTATATATAAGGAACACAATATCGGCGGGAGAGGCAACCGGAGGCTGCGGTGAAATACGGCTTCGCCGTGTGAAATACCTTCGGTGTGAAATACGCCTTGCGGCGCATGAAATAAATTGCGTTTGCAATTCATTAAGGGGAGCAAAGCTCCGGTTGTATGATACGGTGCAAATAAAACCCGCTTGTAGGGAGCGGCGTCCCGACGCTCCGGCTCGCCCACAGGGCGAGATACTAATGCGCTATGGCGCATCGGAATGTCGAGACGCCATTCCCTACAAGATTTTTACAGCACATATGAAAACCCCGCCGGCAGTTTGCAGTCGGCGAGGCTTGTTGTGCCATTGTTCTGTTTTACGGTTTGATTTCTACGCTCGGGAGTGAGCCGAACAAACCTTTGAAGAAAGCAATAAGCTTCTTGAAGAATCCGGCGTTGCATGTTATTTTGCCGCCGTCTTTCTTAAGCTCCGCTCCGTTTGCATCTTTCTGAACTGTTCCGCTCGCGTCAACTATCTTTACAAAATAGCTGATATCTCCGCTTATCTCTCCGCAATTGTGAGAAACTTCTCTGTTGTTTCCTTCATATTCTGTTCCGTTTATTACAAGAACCAGATGATATGCCGGGTCAAGATTCGTCGCTGTTGCTTTGATGGTAATTTTTGTTCTGTAATCAACTGTCTTTGCTCCGGCAACATTTATTTTTGCGTTCGCCGTGGGATTGACAGGCGTTTCAGGAGTTAGCTTTGTGCCGGGTGCCGTAACGGTATCGGTCGCATCACAGCGGTCACACTTTGCCGTCTTTGTGCCGTCGCGCTCTGTCGTCGCATCGTTGTTATAGACATAGTTTGTAAAGCTGTGTCCGAGCGCAGACTTTTCGTCTGCTGTGTATGTGTCACCGCATGAGCAGGTGTATGTTGTGTAACCGGCTTCCGTGCAAGTCGGGGCAGTAACGGTCTCGGTATAACTGTGACCCTTAGGCTGTGTTTCAATTGTTTCTCTGCTTAATTCGTCGCCGCAAACTCCGCAATATACAACGCTGTCATAATGACCACCCTCGGTGCAGGTCGCGGGAACTTCACTTTCTGTTACCGCATCAAGGGGAATATGTTTGCCGATTTCTTTAATCTTATGCTCACTGCTCAGTTTGTCACCGCAGACAGAACAATATACAACCTCATCATATTCGCCCGCTTTTTCGCAAGTGGATTCGGTTGGGTTTTCAACAACATACGGTGCCGGTGTATGCTCCGCAAGCGGAAGCTCCTCATATGTGGTGTAATCACATCTTGAGCAAGTGTCGTAAGGCTTGTACCCTTTCACCTTGCAGGTCGATGCCTTACCATCGTGGTGAATAATATCATGGCCAAGGGCAGAGCCTTCGTCTGCTACTGTATCTGTTGCATCACAGTTGTCGCATTTTGCCGTCTTTGTACCGTCCGCAAGGCAAGTTGCGTTGCCGTCGGGAATATAGTTCGTAAAGCTGTGGCCGCTTGCACCGACAGTGACCGTTTCTCTGCTGAGTTCATCACCGCAGACAGAGCAGTAAACCACACTGTCATAACTGCCGCCTTCGGTGCAGGTAGCGGCAACCGGGTTTTCTTCAACTGCTTCTGCGGGAGTGTGTTCCGCAAGCGGAAGCTCCTCATAGGTTGTATAGTCACATCTTGAGCAGGTGTCGTAAGGCTTGTATCCCTTCACCTTGCAGGTCGATGCCTGGCCATCGTGATGAATCGGATCATGACCGAGGGCGGGAGATTCAGTTACTTCACTTAATTTTTCTTTGCAAGCAGAACATTGAACATAGATTTCTCCTATTTCAAGACAAGTCGGCGCAATGGTTACTGCCTCCGGAACATGCCCTGTTGCTTCAATAGGTTCGGTATAGCTGTCACCGCAGGCACAAGCATATGTCATTATGCCATCATTCAAGCATGTTGCAGGTGTAGATTCAGAGGAAATATATTTGTGTTCAGTGTGATAATAAATTGTCTTGCCGCTGAAACAGCTTTCAACCCAAGAGCCCTGCTGTTTAGTTCCGCAAAAATATACAACTAATAAATCCTTGCAATTAAACGCATAAGTGTCGACGCCAACAACGCTGTTAGGGATTGTTAGCTTCTTCATTCCATCGCATCCGCCAAATGCATAAGAACCGATTCGTGTAACGCTTCCGTTTGATGGAATAAAGCTGTTTTTGCATCCTAAAACAAGAGTTTTTGTTTCAGTTTCTATTACGCAATTCGCTGATGAGTGATATGTGCTGTTGCCATTCGCAACGCTCACGCTTTCAATTGCAGGACAACCCGCAAATGCAGCGTCTCCTATGCTTGAAGTGTTTTTGCCGAACACTACTGAGGTGAGAGATGAACAACCATCAAATGCTCTTGCTCCAATTGTTGTTACGCTGTCCGGTATAGTAATAGATGACAATTCCGAGCACCCTGAAAAAGCATATTCGCCTATCGATATGATTCCTTCCGGGATAACTATTTCTGTTAATCCGGCACAATTATAAAACGCATAAGATCCAATAGTATCTACACTGCCATTATCAGGAATAATGCTATTCTTACATCCTGCAATCAAAGTATAATTTCCTGTTTCAATAATACAATTGCCCTGGGAATGATAAACAGTATTATCTGGAGAAACAGTAACACTTTCTAATGAATCACACCCATTGAAAAAGCGATAATAATAATTATTGACAATATTTGTTAAATTGCTCCCTATATAGATACTTTCAAGTGCTGAACAGCCCGATAATGCATTGATGCCCATACTTGTGACACTATCAGGGATTGTTATACTTGTAAGTCTGGTGCAACCGCTGAAGGCAGAACCGCCTATGCTTGTGACACTATCGGGAATGGTTATGCTTGTAAGTCCGGTACAACCGTAGAATGCATTATTTCCTATGCTTGTAACGCTGTCGGGGACGGTTATGCTTGTAACCTTTTCACATCGGCAAAAAGCATACTTACCTATGCTTTTAACTCCGTACGGAATAATGATTTCTCCGTTTGCGTTGTGCAAACAAGAGCAGAGACTTGTTTTTGATTCGTCAGCAAAAACCAGCCAATTATCTATATATCCGTTTACAGCACACGCACCCCAAGGAGTGCCTGTGGCAGATCCATTATAAATAATATTTTTACAGAATTCGAATGCAGAAGCGCCGATACTCTCAACACTATCTGGTATAATTATGCTGGGTAACGAAACACAGTAATTAAAAGCATTAGATCCAATAACCGATACCCGATTTGGAATAGATGCATTTTCCAAGTTACGGCATGAGCAAAACGCATATTGACCAATCTCAGTTACGCTTTGAGGAATAATTACATCCGTTAATTCGTTGCAACCATAAAAAGCTTTTGCCGGAATAAATGAGGTCCACCCAAACTCATAATCATATCCTCCACCTATTGGCCCGGCTGTTTTTAGTTCGAGGCAATTGCCAAATGCTCCTCCGTAATTATCTCCTATTGTTGTAACGCTTGCGGGAACCGTTACACTTGAAAGTTTGGTGCAACCATCGAATGCATTCCTTCCTATTATGGTAACACTGTCGGAAATAAATACACTTTGCAGGTTTGAGCAACCACTGAACGCCCACATGCTAATGTTTTTAACACCATTTTGTATTTCAACACAAGTTATAGACCCCATTAAACTGTACCAAGGTGCGCGCTTTCCTCCGACAGGAAGAGTCTCACCAACAGAATACGAACTATCCATATTTCCTGAACCTGTAACAGTCAGTTTTCCGGTAGAAGAACTAAACATCCATGTCAGCCCACTTCCACAAGAACCACTTTGATCTGCACTTGCTGTAATCTTAAAAGGTCCTGCAACCGCAACCATCAAAACCAATGTTAATATAAGAGAAGCCCATTTTTTCATACTATATTCCTCCTGAACGCCAACATACAACAATGTGAGTTTGATTATTTTCCAGCAATATTTTTCTTAATCAATTCAATAATCCTGTCACAGTATTCACGATAGAGAGTGTTGTTATAAACATTATTCCTCATATCAATTTTGCCGTTTTCTCTGAAATCATATTTCAAACCAATGCTCGGAATGTCGAACCATTCAACCTGAATAGTAATATGCTTATCTTTCCCTTTAAAATAACGCGGATCCTTGAATGCTGTTGCTGTTACTCTTCCTATTGCCTTGATATTTAGTGTGCAATTTTTATAAGTAAAAGATTTGAGATAAACAATATCTCCTTTTTCAATATCTCTCATCATAGCATACAGAGAAGGCGCTTCATCCTCAAGCCATCCGATTCCTGCATAGTCGTTTCCAATAAACTCTTTAACTATGGACTTTCCTCCCCAATTTGCTCCAATACCCCATACTTTCATTTCTTTTACCTCCAAAAAACAAAAAGTGCGCAGCCGAAGCCGCGCACGAAAAACGTTCAGCTCCGGTTGCGCCACACAACATTACCGCTATTCCAAGAATGCAGAAATAGAGCGTACGTTTTTACCAAATAAAAACGCAAACTCAAAATAGCGGCATATTAGTATGTGTGGCAAATACAGTATAACACATTGAATCAAGTGTTTTCAACAGTATATTTTGTTTCTGCATTATATCCGGGCATAAAAAACCGGCTGTAATAACAGACGGTTATATATAAAACATATTATATTATGCTCCGCATATCCTTTGTTGCGGCACGCATGTATGCGTGCCCTACTGTCAATGCGCCTTCGGCACATCGGAGCGTCGGGACGCCGCTCCCTACAATGTGTTTCCGTAAACGGACATAAACAATACAAACGGAGCTTTGCTCCCATCAATGCACCACGGGTGCAATTCATGATACGGAGTATCATTTCATGCGCAAAGCGTAATTCATGCAGCGAAGCCGCATTTCATTTTCTCCTCATCGCCCCTTCGGGCGGTGCGGAGCACTGTTTTTTCGGCGTTTCGCCAAAAAAAGCTTGAAAAACTGCGCTTTATAGTATAGAATAACTGTGTATAAACTAAATTCACACATAAGGAGAAATTATTTATGGTTTCAGCAGGCGATTTCAGAAACGGCGTAACCTTCGAAATGGAAGGTCAGGTTTATCAGATTATTGAGTTCCAGCACGTTAAGCCCGGCAAAGGCGCTGCTTTTGTAAGAACTAAAATCAGAAACGTTATCGGCGGCGCTGTTGTTGAGCGTACATTCAACCCCACCGACAAGTTCCCCACCGCTTACATTGAGCGCAAGGATATGGAATTCTCCTATGTTGACGGCGACCTTTATTATTTCATGGATCCCGAAACATACGAGCTCGTTCCCATCTCCGCCTCAACTCTTCCCGACAACTTCAAGTTTGTAAAAGAAAACGTTACCTGCCGCATCCTTTCCTACAAGGGCAACGTTTTCGGCGTTGAGCCCCCCACATCGGTCACCCTTCAGGTCACCAAGACCGACCCCGGCTTTGCGGGCAACACCGCAACCAACGCCACCAAACCCGCTGTGGTTGAGACCGGCGCAGAGGTAAAGGTTCCCCTCTTCATCGAGGAAGGCGAAATGATTCTTATCGACACACGCACAGGCGAATACCTGAGCAGAGCATAAGGAGGACATCACTATGTCAATGTACGAAAAAGCGGCTTATCTCAAAGGCCTTGCAGACGGCATGAAGCTCGGCGAAGCAACCGACGCCGACAAGCTCATGCGCAACATCATAGACATCATCGCCGAAATGGCGGGCGCAATCGACGACATAGACGCGGATATCGACGAGGTTATCGACCAGCTTGACGCTGTTGACACCGACCTTGCGGATCTTGAGGAATATGTTTACGACGAAGGCCCCGATTATGATGACGACTGCTGCTGCGGCGAAGACCTCTATGAGATTGACTGCCCCTCCTGCGGCGAAGTAATCACCGTTGACGGCGAAATTCTCGAAGAAGGCAGCATGGAGTGCCCCGCTTGCGGCGAGCTTCTCGAATTTGACTTTGACTGCGACTGTGAAGACTGCGCGGACGAAGAAGACTGATTTTAAACAAATAACAAAAGCCGTGTCGCCTGAGACACGGCTTTATTTGCAGGTGATTATATGGAAGAAAACAATACCGAACCCGTCCTTCTGCGCGAACTGACACTGATACGCCACGGCGAAAGCACGGCAAACGCGGGCATAGACCCGCAGGGTAATTTCACCGAGATGCACGACCCGCTGCTGTCCGCTTCCGGAGAGGCGCAGGCGGAAAAGCTGAGCGCCTATCTCGCGGATTACGGATTTGACGCGGTGTTTTCAAGCGGCCTTCGCCGCGCCGCGCAGACTGCGGCCGCAGTTGCGTCAAGACAGACAAGCAGGAGCATATTTGTGCTGCCCGACGCGTGCGAGCTAGGAATGCCGGCGGAATACAGAGGGCATACATTTGAGCAGATATGCGCACTGTGCCCGGATGTGGATGTTTTCAGGGCGCCCGGCACAGACCCCGGTGCGCTTCTCTCCGTGCCCGACGAAACGCCCTATGAGCACGAGGAAAGATATTTTGCAAGGGCGCGCTCTGTGTTTGACTATATGGACGCTCACTTTAATTCGGGCGAAAAAATAGCCCTCGTGTCTCACGCGGGCTTTCTGACATATATGATTTTTTCCCTGCTCGGTTTTTCGGACTTTCAGCCGAGGCAGGATTTCCGCCTGAGCAACACGGGCCTTACAAGGATACTCTTTTACAAGGACAGCACAAACAAATACGGCGAGGTCATATTTGACTGCGTGAACGAGAGACCTCATCTGAAGCCCGGAGAATACATAGTTTAAACCGAAGAGAAAAGAAAAACAACCATCCTATTGGATGGTTGCTTTGTTGTGTTGGCATCGTCCTATCTTCCCGGGCCGCTTCCAGCCAAGTATTTTCGGCACTGTTGAGCTTAACTACCGTGTTCGGGATGGGAACGGGTGGACCCTCAACGTCATAAATACCAACTAAAAACGCAGTCACGTTTTCTGAATGCTCGATTATTATAATCCCCATTACGCAGTTTGTCAAGTGTTTTTTTCTTTTTTAAACTCTTTTTTTGCGTGTTCCTTTATATTACACGGGTTTCGGACTGATTTGACCGTTTTTCGTTTATGAATATTTTCTTTTTTTTCTGGTGACAATCACTTTTTTATGTGATATACTACCATATATGATTAACACAGGGGGGATACTATGCCCGGCACGGCAAACGATTTGTTTTCAAAAATGTTCGGTACGCTCGCCGTTATTCTTGTGGTATCGGCGTTTATCGGCGGCAGTGAGCTGCTGACGAAATTCAGAACAAAAGAAAAAACAAACATCAAATACTATATTATTGCAGGCCTTCTCGGCGGCATTTTCGGCATTTACGGCAACATCTCCGGTGTCAATATCAGCGGAGCCGTGGTTTCCGTGCGTGACGTGGGCCCCATGCTCGCCGGCTTCACGGGCGGCCCCGTGGCTGGTATACTTGCGGGCGCAATAGCCGGCATACACCGCCTCACGCTCGGCGGTGATACCGCGCACGCCTGCATCGTGGCCACCTGCAGCATAGGTCTTATGTGCGGCCTTTTATCTACTTTCAACCACAAGATGCTCACAAAGCCCTACTGGGCTTTCCTTACGGGCGCTGTAATGGAGTGCTTCCATCTGAGCGTTGTGCTCGTTATGGTAAAACCGTTTTCATATGCGCTCGGCATCGTAAAAGATATTGCAATTCCGTTTATAATTGTGAATGCCCTCGGCTTTGCGATGATGATAGCAATAATCACATACATAGAAAAGCAGAGGGAACTCTCGGCCGAAAAAAGCCGGCTTCAGTCCGAGCTTGAGGTTGCAACGACCATCCAGCGTTCAATGCTGCCGAATATCGGCGACGAATACCCCGGAGCCAAAGAGCTGAACGTTGCCGCGTTTATGGAAGCGGCGAAAGAGGTCGGCGGCGATTTTTATGACGCGTTCTTTGTTGACAGCGGCAGAATTGCCCTCGTAATCGGTGATGTTTCGGGCAAGGGCGTGCCCGCGGCTCTCTTTATGGCAACCGCCAAAACCACGCTTCAGAACTGCGTGAGAGATATACCGAGCCTCTCGGGAGCAGTTGAAACGGCAAACAACGCGCTGTGCGCGAGAAATGAAGCGGGCATGTTTGTGACTTTATGGGTCGGCATTCTCGAACTCGCGACAGGCGAAATCACATTTGTGAGCGCAGGCCACAATCCCCCGGCAATCATCTCAGACGGCAGGGTGGATTTCGTAAAAGTAAAGAACGGATTTGTGCTCGCCGGCATGGAAGATATGTTTTATAAAGAGCACACCGCAAAGCTGAATCCCGGCGAAACAATCCTCCTCTACACCGACGGCGTTGTTGAGGCGGAAACATCCGGCCACAAGCTCTTCGGCGATGACCGGCTGCTTGAATGCCTTGCCGGCAAAGAAAACGAAAACGCGGCCGGGATAATAGAGACGGTCAAGGCGAGTGTTGATGATTTTATCGAGGGCAACGACCAGTTTGACGATATGACTATGCTCTGCGCAAAATACCTCGGCCCCGCGAAAGGCGAAGACGAATAAAATGAAACTTCTCAAAGCAATTTCCGCTCTGCTCCTGTGCGCGCTTACTGCCGCGCTGTTCACCGCAAATGCGTTTGCGCAAACACCGGTAGACAGAGCATACGCAAAAGTGAATTACCCCTGCGTGGGCGATAAGGTTGAATACAGCGCGCTCCACACGGAAGAGCCGGAAAAATACAGTGCAAAAATCACCTGCGTTTATTACACCGGCGAAGGCGGAAACAGAATTACCGCAAACGAGGGCGACACCTACCTGGACGGCGTCGGCTACAGAGCGCAGATAACCTTCACCCCCGAAAAAGGATATTATCTCAGGGACGGCAGAACCGAATACTTCATAAACAGCGAAAAAGCGGACGGGTGCGATGTCCCCTTCACTGCGGAAATCGCGCTGACCGTTACCGGCAGCTCATACCGCGAAGACGAACCCCGGGAAAAGAGCTTATTTGAGAAAATCGCGGAATTCTTTGATAATATTATTTTCAGAATCCGCTATTTCTTCTGGTCTCTCTTCCCTAAAGTGTAAATCAATATAAAAATAAGGGCTTACAGAAAACCTGTAAGCCCTTAAAATTTGGTTTTAAGCTATGTATCAGTCGTCGTTCTTCTTAACTGCTACAACTGCCGCGGTGCCTGCAAGCAGAGCAAGGATTGCGATTGCGGGAACAGCCGCTGTGCTGCCGGTCTTGGGAACATAGGTGTTGACAACTGCGGGTTTCTTGGTGGTTGCTGCGGGAGCAGTAGTGTCATCATTAACAAACGCAGTCTGGCCGGGAGCGTTGGTAACTACGGGAGCATCGTCATTCTTAGCGGAGTTGGGGAGAGTGGTGGTGGAGTTGTCAAGCTTGCTGACAAGGCTCTCAAGCTGAGAAAGAGCGTTAGCGCTGGTGCTCTCGCCTGCTTTTGTGGTGCTTTCGCCTACTTTGGTGGTGGAAGCGGTGGTGTCTCTGTCGTTTGCGGGTCTGGTAACAACCGTGGTAGATGCCGTTGTTGTAGCGCTTGTTGCAGAGGTTGCCTGAGTGCTTGAGCCTTCGTCTTCAGCAAAAACGAGAGTGCTTACTGCAAAGATTGCCGCAAGAGCAAAGATAACTGCAAGAACAAGTGAAAGTGATTTCTTCATAATCGTTCAGTCCTTTTCTTTACATAATTTGTTTAGTATATAATAATAGCATTTTTCTGATTTGTCAAGTGGAAAATCAGTAGATATATGCCGCCTGTGCCTTGGCGTCCGAAAGGGTGAAAGCTGTTATCTTTGCGCCCGATACGGTGTAGAGAATGTTGCCGGAGAGAGCCGCTCTTGTGGCGGCGTCTCCGATGTAGTTTCCGTCGTGTATATATTCGCCCGTCTTCTCAATTTTTCCGCCCGAAACTGCGAAAAGAATGTACGCGCTGCTTTCGGTATTACTGCCGGGGATAATTACGGGAATGCCGAAAATTCCTCGCTCGGAGTCAATGAGTATTGCTCTGGAATCGCTGAGCAGGGGCCTTTCGCCCTTTGTGAATGAGTAAGATGAAGACGCGCCGTCGCTGCCGTAGCAGTTTATAACGGTTGCGCCGTTTTTGCCGGGCGCGCATATTTCGATAACGGATTTATCCGTGATGCGGTAGATGGCTGAATCCGCCCTGTGCGCGGGAGCGTCCGAAACAGTGATTTCGCCGCCGCTGAAGCGGACAGCCCTGCCCGTTTCGCCGCCCGCGACATAAGCCGTGTTGCCTATGAAAACGCACGCGGAATTGCCGTCAAGACCAAGGTCTGTCTCCTCGTTAATCTTCTTGAGGTCCTTTGTCAGAGCGCCGGCGTAAAGCTTGCCGGAATCACTGCGGATGTAATATACGCCGGAATCATTCTGAGCGTTGATGCCTGCCGGAAGAGTGCCGTCAAGCGAGTATGTGCCCGCGAGTGTGAGCTTTCCGCCCTCGGAGGCAACGTGATAAATCTCGGTGCGCTTGTCACCCGTGTCAACGGCCGCAAACTGCCTTGAGATGTAAACGCCGCTGCCGGAAATTGAGATGCCGGAGTTTGCTCCGCATCCGATAAGCTCAAGCACCGATGTGCCCTCGCCCGCGCGGTTTATGTTGCAGGCGCCGATAAGCAGATAAGCGTTTTCTCTCGCGTTTTCGCAGGCGGTGATTTCATCCCTGTCCGCGCTCAGGTCATATCTGCTGCCGTCCTCCGTGATTGAAGGAACGGGGTTGGAGTTTGAAAGCGTGCCGGTTGTCACAAGCCAGAGGGTATCACCCTTGAGGTCGGACGCGGCAAACGCACCGTCCTGACTGCGGGTGCTCATAAGTGAGGGCGCCTCGGGGTTGCTTATATCATAGAAAAGCGTGAGCGTGCTGCTTTGCGGATCAGAGCCGGAATCCGAGCCGGAATAATCCTTGCGGCCGATAAGAGCGATAAGGGTGCTGCCCTTAATCTGAATTTCAAAACACTCGTCGGAAGAGGCGGACATGCCTGCGTCGCGAAGCTCAATAAGAGCGCTCTCCTGCATTTCGCCCGACGGCGAGGTTTTTATTACCTTAATAACCTGAGTGGGGGTTCCCGTGCTCCCGTCAATAGCGGGGGTGAGCACGTAAAGGTATCCGCCGCTGTATTTAACTATATCCGCTTCGAAACCCTTGTTGCTGACAACATTCGCAGGCGCGGGCTTTTCAACAACTATCGCGGGCTCGGCGGTTTCTTTGTCGGCAGGCTGCGCCGGCGCGGCCTCTCCCGCGGTATCTGCCGGGGAGTTTTCGGCTTTTTTGTTTCCGCCGATTATTTCGCTGACCGCTCTGTCAAGCTCTTCCTTTGAGGTGATGCTCTTGACGAGGTTATCTATCTTGAAGCCCTCAAACGCGCCCTTGAGGCCGAGGTCGTTGCTGTTGTGCGCATGCCTTGCGACAACCGCAACTGCCATAACAAGCACAAAGCTTGCCGCTATCGCCGCAATCCTGGGAAGGGGATTCTTCGGCTTTCTGCGCGCCCCGGAAAGCGGCACAACATTGTCCGGCTGCACATCTCTGAGCAGAGCCGTGATATTCTCTTTTGAAAGAGATTCGGGAGTTTCTATGCTTTCCGCGTCTTCTCTGAACGCTTTCTGAAGCCGGAGAAGCATTTCTTCATCTCTGTTATTCTTATCCATTGTTGCCGCCTCCTTTCCCGTTATTTTCGAGCTCGGCCCTCAGCTTTGCGAGAGCCCTTGACAGCTTGGACCTCACCGTAGCGTGGTTGAGACCCGTAATTTCGGATATTTCTTTGGATGTGTATTCGCCCATTGTTTTGAGCATTACTATTTCTTTTTCTTCGGGGGTGAGCACCTTGAGCGCGCTTTTTAGCTCAAGCGAAAGCTCAAGATTGTCAATGCCTCCGCCGCCGGACTGCTCCGTGACGGGAGCGCCTTCCTCAAGGGTCATATGAGACATGCGCGCGTTGAACTGCTTGCAGCTCTCGGCGTGAAGAATTCTGAAAAGCCAGCCCTTGAAAGATGCAACGTCGCGCAGGTTTTTAATCTGCTTGAACGCGGATACCACCGCTTCGCTAACGGCGTCCTCCGCCGCGAACGAGTCGCCGGTTATACTGCACGCGTATGCGTACATTTCTTTGCGATAAATCTCGTAAAGCTCTCCGAATGCATCCGCGTTTCCGAGGCGGGCGCTCTCGACAAGCCCGGTTATTCTGTTGTCCAACGCCCCACCAGCTTTCATAGATTAGTGATGCCTGTTCACGGTTTTGTTGCATTTGCTTCAAAAAAAATTTGAGATAATTATAAGCACGCAGTTTCCCCGGCATTCTCCGGAGTATTTTATCATAATGAATTGAATTATGCAACACGGGAGATTTTTACGATTTTGCTCACATCCGGTATTGATAAACGCACAATCTGACCGGAGGGGCTGCGGCGGAGCGCTGCCGCCCGGACTCTCTCTAAAAAACCTTTTGTTTTCCTAAATTTCTTTATTTGCTTTTTTATTATTGTTGTGATATTATATAATAGATTATATATGTGCATCAGCGGCACGGAAAGGTGAAGCGGCGTATGCCGCGGTTATGCCATGTCAAATATTCTGATTACCGGCGGTGCCGGATATATCGGCTCGGTGCTTGTGCCCGGGCTGCTTGCGAAAGGCCACAATGTGACGGTGCTGGATTCATTTCTTTACAGGCAGGCGTCACTGCTGGACTGCTGCAATTATAAAACCCTCACAATAATAAACGGCGATTGCCGCGATGAGGAAACCGTGAAAAAAGCCCTCGCCGGGCAGGATATTATCATACCGCTCGCCGCGATAGTCGGCTTCCCGGCGTGCCTTAAGGACAAGACAGCGGCAAGGACCGTTAACCTTGAGGCGGTTGAGCTGATTCTGCGCCTTCGCGACAAGTCGCAGAAGGTGATTTTCCCCTGCACAAACAGCGGCTACGGCCTCGGCCAGGGGCAGGAATACTGCACGGAGGAGTCTCCGATTGCCCCCATTTCGCTCTACGGGCAGACTAAGATGGCGGCGGAAAAGGCCGTGCTCGAGGCGGGCAACTCCGTCACCTTCCGCTTCGCCACCCTCTTCGGCGCGTCCCCGCGCATGAGGACCGACCTTCTGGTGAATGACTTTGTTTACCGCGCGGTTTTCGACCGCTTCACGGTGGTGTTCGAGGGCGATTTCAAGCGCAATTTCCTGCACGTGAGAGATGCCGCGGCGGCGTTTATGTTCGCAATTGACAACTTTGACAGAATGCGCGGGCAGACCTTTAACTGCGGTCTCAGCACCGCAAACATCTCAAAGCTGGAGCTTTGCGCTTTAATCAAGGAGCAGATTCCGCAGTTCACTTACCTCGAAAGCCCCGTGGATTCGGACCCCGACAAGCGCAACTATATTGTGTCAAACGAAAAAATCGAAAGCCTCGGCTACCGCACCTCCTACACACTTGAGGACGGCATCGCCGAGCTGATAAAAACATATTCGGTTATCAAAAATTCTTTTTACGGGAATGTGTGAAACTATGCTTATCAGAACCGCTGAGCCCGATTTTGCCTTCAACGACGAGAGAGGCACTTTAACGCAGATAGTCAGCGACGGTTACAAACAGGTTAACTGCGTTTTCACAAAAAAAGGTATGGTGCGCGGCAACATGCACTATCACCTTGACACAGACGAGGCGTTTTTTGTGGCGCAGGGCAGGGTTAAAGTGACCGCCTGCCTCGGGGACGAAAGAGAAGAAAAAACCTTCGGGCGCGGTGATATGTTCATCATAACGCGCGGCGTACGCCACACATTCGAATACCTTGAGGACACTTATCTTGTCGCCCTCTACACCGAAAAGGTTGAAAAGGACGACGGCACAAAGGACATACACACAGACTGATTTCACAAACCGCACGAGGAAGCAATGAAAAAGGTATATTTTGTTCAGGTGGGGTTTGAGTTTGACGGCTCGGTTTACCTGCCCTACGCGGCAGGCACAATCATCGCGAACTGCCTTGCTCAGCCCGACATAAAAACAGAATATGAATTTCCGCGCATCATCTTCAGGCGCGAGAAAATAGCGGATGCCCTGAGCAAAATCGAGCAGCCGTATATTGTCGCGTTTTCGTGCAGCGTGTGGAATATGGAGTATAACAAAGCGCTCGCGAAAGCGGTAAAAGAGAAATACCCCGGGTGCATTGTCACCTTCGGCGGTCACAGCGTGGATGTGGATTCCGACCTGCTTGACACCGAGAGTTATATCGACATTCTCACCTTCGGCGAGGGTGAAACGGTTTTTGCGGAGCTTCTGAGAAACCTGCCCTCGGGCGATATCGGCAAAGTGCCGCAGGCGGCATACCGCAAAGACGGCAAAACCGTGCGCGCGGAAAAAAGCTGCCCCGTGAGCAAAGATATTGATTACCCCTCGCCCTATCTTACGGGCGTGTTTGACCGCATAATTGAGGAAAACCCCGGCACGGAATTCCTGAGCGTGCTTGAAACAAACAGGGGCTGCCCCTATTCCTGCGCCTACTGCGACTGGGTCACGGGCAAAAAGATGAGGTTTTTCCCGATGGAGAAAGTGCTCGGCGAAATCGCCTGGCTGTCGGAGCATAAAATCGCCTACTGCTTCTGCGCGGATTCAAACTTCGGCATGTTTGAGCGCGATTATGAGATTGCCGAGGCGCTTGTGGCGGCAAAGAAAAAAACGGGATTTCCGCAGGTGTTCAGGCCCTGCTATGAGAAAAACAGCGCGGACCGCGTTTTCAGAATCTGCAGCCTGCTCAACAGCGTGGGTATGGACAAGGGCGCGACTATGGCCTATCAGACCTTAAGCGACGCCGCGCTCGAAAAAATCGGCAGAAAAAATCTCACGATGGAGCATTTTTCCGCCCTGATGAAAAAATACAACGAGGCGGGTATTCCGACCTATTCCGAACTCATCCTCGGCCTTCCCGGCGAAACGAAGGAGAGCTTCTGCGAGGGTATCTGCAAGCTGATGGAAAACGGTCAGCACAATTCGCTGAGCGTTTATCACTGCGAGGTGCTCCCGAATTCCGACCTCTCCCGCCCCGAATACATAAAGGAAAACGGCATTGAGGTTATCAAGGTCGGTTTCAATCACATTCACAGCGCGCCCGACAAAAACGAGGAGATACCCGAATACTCCTATCTGGTGCGCTCAACGGCTACAATGAACCGCGACGACTGGGTGTATTCAAACCTCTTTTCCGTGTGCTCGCAGTGCTTTCACAGCCTCGGCTTCCTGAGATTCATCGCGATATATCTCTACACCGAAAAGGGCGTGAGATACTATGATTTTTATAACGGTCTGCTCTCTTACATAATGGAGGGAAGCGGCATAATTCACGACCTGTTTGAGGTTTTCCGCGAAAAATATGACAGTTCTCTCGCGGGCGACTGGAACTATCACAAGCCGGAGTTCGGGCACGTCACCTGGTTCTTTGAGGAGGGCGCCTTCCTTGAGGCGGTGACCCGCTTTGACGAATATATGAGCGAGCTCCTGCCCTACATAAAGCAGTATGACATTGATGAAGATGTATTCCCCTCTCTGCTCGCCTATCAGCGCGCGATACTCAGAAAACCGGGCGACGGCGAAAGCAGAACGCAGCTCGGATACGACCTTTACAGCTATTTTGACGCGATTATAAAAGGCGAAACGCCCCCGCTCGAAAAGGTCAGCTGCGCTATGGTCATTAAGCCCTACGCCGTGTTTGACAGCGTTGCGGAATACGCGAAAGAAACCGTGTGGTTCGGCAGGCGCAGAGGCAGAACGACCTACGGCAAAAACGAAGTAACAATCGAGAGGTAAACGGATGATTCTGGTTGTCGGCTGCGGCTTCCTGGGCTCATATATTGCCCGTAATGCCCTGCAAATGACAAATGAAAAAGTGCTCTGCACCGTGAGGGACATGGCAAACGCCCCGTCTGTCGCGGGAGCGGAATTTGCCGTGTGCGATGTTACGAAGCCGGAAGATATTGCTTCTCTCGCAGAGCTCACCGCGGGCGAAAAACTCACCGTTTTTTACCTCGCGGCGCAGCACAACATTGACAAGGTGTTTGAAAACCCCGCCCTCGCGGCGCAAACGAATTTAAAGGGTTTTGAAAGTTTTCTTTCTCTTATGCCCGGCATCGAAAAGCTTTTTTTCGCCTCAACGGACTGCGTTTACGGCGAGAATCCGCAGGGCGAAAGCGTGTTTTACGAAAAAAGCGCTCACCTTAAGCCTGTCAACGAATACGGCAGGCAGAAGCTTGAGGGTGAAAGAATCGCGGCAGACAACGGCTTCACCGCCGCGCGCCTGCCCTTTATGTGGGGGCCGTCGCTCGTGCCCGGCAAAAGGAGCTTTTACGACAATGTCGCTCTTAAGCTCAAAAACGGCGAAACGGTTGAGATGATTGACGGCATGAGGCGCAATGTGCTCACCTTTGACTGCGCCGCGAAGCTTCTCATTCGCCTTTCACAGCTTGAAAAATCAAGCCTGCCGCAGGTGATAAATATCGCGGGCGACAGGGCGTACACCAAATATGAATCGGGGCTTATCGCCGCGGAAAAAACCGGGGCGGACCCGGAGCAGATAAAACCCATTTCATTCGAAGAGGGGCATAAATTCTTTAAGGACGGAAGGTCCGATAATTCCGTTATGGGCAACACGCTCATCAAAAATCTGCTCGGCATCAAAGAAATAACCACGGAGGATATTATATGCTCATAGTCAGGGCGCCTTTCCGCATCTCCTTTTTCGGCGGAGGCACGGATTTCAGCGAATACTTCACAAAATACGGCGGCAGTGTCATATCTGCCACCATAGATAAGTATTGCTTCCTGACAATGCGCGACCTGCCTCAGCTTTTTGACTATAAAAACCAGTTCACATATTCAAAGATTGAAAGATTCAACGATGTATCTGAGCTCCGGCATCCGCTTGTGAGGGCGGCTCTCACGCGCATTCCATACAGCGGCATTCAGCTCTCTTACGACGCCGACCTTCCCGCGTGCTCGGGCATCGGCTCAAGCTCCGCCTTCGCGGTTGCTCTCGTTCAGGGCCTTCACGCGATGAGGGGCGAATACCCCGGCACAATGGAAATCGCCGAGGAAGCGATTTACCTTGAAAGAGTGATGTGCGATGAAGCGGGCGGCGTGCAGGACCAGCTTGCCTCCGCTTTCGGCGGATTCAACAGATACTGTTTCGACGCAGACGGCTACAGGGTTGAGCCCCTTAAAATCACGCCGCTCAGGGCAAAGGAATTCAGAAGCAACCTTATGCTCATGTTCACGGGCTTCGCTCATTTTTCGGGCGAGGTAGCGAAAACACAGCAGGCAAACATACCCTCTACCCTGCCCTATCTGCACGAGATGAAATCAATCGTTGACGAGGCGCAGAAAACGATTCTGCACGGCGACCTTGACGATATCGGATATATGCTCGACCATTCGTGGGAGCTGAAAAAACGCCTTTCGGATGATATTTCGACAAGCGAAATTGACCGCATTTACGCGAGAGCCAAGGAGAGCGGCGCAATCGGCGGCAAGATTCTCGGCGCGGGCGGCGGCGGATATATGCTGCTCTATGTACCCGCAAAGGAGCAGGGCAATGTGCGCGAGGCGCTCCCGGAATTTGATTTTGTTCACTTCGGCTTTGAAAAAAGTGGATGTATGCTGATGTATGAAAATGAAACCTGACGGAATAAAAGCGGTAATACTTGCGGGGGGCAGGGGCACAAGACTCGCCGGAATCGGCGGGGAAATCCCGAAGCCTCTTGTTAACGTGTGCGGCAAACCCGTGCTCGAGCGCCAGATTGAAGTACTCTCGCGCGAGGGTATAACCGACATCACAATAGTCATCGGCCACCTCGGCGGGAGAATAAAAGAGCATTTTTCGGACGGCTCCCGCTTCGGTGTAAAAATATCATATTTTGAAGAAACCACTCCTCTCGGCACGGGCGGGGCTCTGCCTCTCTTACCCGTTTCGGAGGATGTTTTGCTTTGCTCGGGCGACCTTGTCTTTGATTTCACGCTCTCTCTTATGCTCGATTATCACCGCAAAAAGGGCGCGCTCATCACCGTGCTCGCTCATCCGAATTCACACCTGGCGGACAGCACGGCAATTGTAGCGGACGGTGACGGCAGAATTCTGAAATTCGTGCCGAAGGAGCAGAAAAGCGGCGATTACGCAAACCTTTCAAACGCCGGAATTCAGCTCTTTTCACGCCGTTTTCTCGAAACGCTTAACATTTCGGGCGCGGCAGACCTTGACCGCGACATACTCGCCCCTGCGTGCGAAAACGGCGGGGTTTACGCTTACAGATGCACCGAATATGTTCACGATATGGGCACCCCGGAGCGCCTGAGAAAAGCGGAGGAAGATATAAGCCGCGGCATACCGGCAATGAGGAATCTGAGCCGTAAGCAAAAAGCTGTTTTCCTTGACCGCGACGGCACGATTAATGTTTACAAGGGCTATATCACAAACCCCGGTGATATTGAGCTTCTGCCCGGAGCGGCTGAAGCGGTGAAAAAGATAAACGAAACGGGAATGCTCGCCGTGATTGCCACTAACCAGGCGGTCATTGCGAGGGGCGAATGCACCTTTGAGGAGCTCGCCGCGATTAACGCGCGGCTTGAAACCCTGCTCGGCAGAGAGGGCGCGTTCATAGACCGCCTTTATTTCTGCCCGCATCATCCGGACGGCGGATTCCCCGGTGAGAGAGCGGAATTCAAAACCGTATGCGAGTGCAGAAAGCCCGCCCCCGGTATGCTTCTGAAGGCGGCTCGGGAAATGAACATTGACCTTGCCGAAAGTTTTATGGTCGGCGATTCCGTGCGCGACAGAGAGACGGCCGTTAACGCGGGATGCAGAGGAATTCTGCTCTCCTGCGGCAAATATGAAGAAGCGGCGCAGGGGCTCGCTGATTACCCCGACCTGCTCTCATTCACGAAAACACTTTGATTTGACATATACGGAGGAGAAAATATGACACTTAAGGATATCAACATAAGAGACCCGTTTGTGCTGCGCGAGGGCGGCATATATTATATGTACGGCACAAGAGGCAGAAATTTCGGCATACAGACTGCGGGCTTTGATGTTTACACATCGGAGGACCTTGTCACCTGGAGCGAGCCGCGCGTGTGCTTTGACTCGGATAAAGCCGGGCTCAACAGGGGCTCAAACTGGGCGCCCGAGGTGCACAAATACTGCGGCGCCTACTATATGTTTGCGACCTTCCTGCAGGAAAACGGCCTCAGGGGAACCTATGTGCTCAAGGCGGATTCGCCGCTCGGTCCGTTTGAAAAATACAGCGACGGCGCCGTAACCCCCGACGGCTGGGAGTGCCTCGACGGCACGCTCTATGTTGAGGACGGCGTGCCTTATCTCGTTTTCTGCCACGAGCACACGCAGATTATCAACGGCACGGTCTGCTATATCCCCCTCACCCCGGATTTAAGCGCGCAGGCGGGCGAGCCCGTCTTCCTTTTCAGCGGATCCGACCCGTTTTATATCGAGCCGAAGCCGGAGGGCGAACACTATGTAACCGACGGCCCGTTTATGTTCAGAAGCAAAAGCGGCAAGCTCTTTATGATATGGTCAACCTCTGTAAACGGCAAATACGCCGAGTGCCTCGTACGCTTTGACTCGGGCAGCATCAAAGGCGCTCTTACCCACCTTGATCCGATAATTACAAGCGACGGCGGCCACGGTATGTTCTTTGAGTCCGCGGACGGTCTGATGATAACCTATCATTCACCCAACACAACCGGCCTCGAGCGCCCCGTATTCAAAAAAGCCGAAGACACTGGCGACAGGGTAATAATTGTTTGACCGTACGGTAAATATACACTCTCCCCTTTCCGCGAAGAAAGGGGATTCTTTATATTTATTTAATAATTAATTTCGGGTTTTACATTATGACTTGATTATTATGCAGTTTTTTGCTATAATTACGCGGAAACGGTCCCGTGAGGGGCAGTTTCAGGCGTCCGGCGCTTTGCCGGAGGCGGATATCACAAGCAACCGGTGATGAATTATGACGAAATATTCGCACGTTGCCGTTATCGGTATTGACGGAATGGGCAATTTCAATTCAAAGGCGGACACGCCCTGTATGGACAGGATTTTTGAAAACGGCGCTGTCACCTATGAGGCCTACAGCATGGATCCGACCATAAGTGCGGAAAACTGGGGCGGTATGCTCATCGGCACGGACCCCGCCGTGCACAATCTGACAAACGGCTACATCGGCACACATCCATACACAAACGAAAAGCTTCCCACGGTATTCCGCAGGCTGCGCGCGGTTTATCCCGACGCTCTGCTCGCCTCAATTGTCAACTGGAATCCTATTAACATCGGCATAACCGAGGACGGCATAGGCGTTCTCAAGCAAACGGCGGATAACGACGACCTTCTCACGGAGAAAATCGTTGACTGCGTTGCGCGCAAGCCGCTGTTTCTCTTTGTTCAGCTCGATGATGTTGACGGCGCGGGCCACCACTGGGGATACGGTGAAAAGGGCCATCTTGATGAGATAAGCCATATCGACTCGCTCGTCGGCAGAATTTACGACGCCTATGTGAAAGCGGGCATTGCGCATGACACGCTGTTCATCTGCCTCGCGGATCACGGCGGATATATAAGGGGCCACGGCGGATGGCACGACACTGAGAAAAAGATATTTTTCGGCGCCGCGGGCAGGGGAGTGAAAAAAGGCACAATCCCCTTTGCCGTAACAAAGGATATTTCCGCTCTGGTGCTCTGCGCGCTCGGCCTTGAGGTGCCGGCTTACACGCCCGGCGGCTACACCTCGCAGGTGCCCGAAGGAATATTTGAAGATTATGACCGCCCATACATAAGGGAGCCCGAAATGCCGGCGCTTGAAGAGAAAGCTCCGTTGCCGTTTGACGCTCCGGGCGGCTTGAAAGAACTTTTCGGCGGCAGAATAAAGCTCTGCATGAATTTTGAAAACAATCTCGATGACGAAACGGGAAATGTGAGCGTAAACGAGAGCGGAAACGTTAAGTTTTACTCAAACGGTATTTTCGGCGCGGTTGCCGAATTCGGCGCGACGGGCGCGGTCACAATGCCGGGCCTTGAGCTTGACGGCAGTTTTTCGCTGGCATTCCGCCTGCTTGTTGATAAGGACATCACCGACCGCATCTGCGTTATGGGCAACAAGAGCCCCGAGAGCGGCGAGCATCAGAAAGAGGGTTTCAACGTGCTTCTTCGCAATCACTCCCTCATGGTGCAGTACGGCTGCGGCGATGATGACACGGACACCGTGACCGCATTTGGGCGCGACGGCTTCAGCGGATGGATTCACATGATATTCACCGTGAACGCCGTAACAAACGAAACGGTGCTTTACCTTAACTTCGCCAAGGCGCACGTTACGGAAATCGAGGAGAAATATATCGGCAGTATTGCCCGCGGAGGTGTGTTCACCGTGGGCGACGACGTTAACCTCAGCTACAACAGGAGCAGAAATTACATTTTCCGCCTTGACGACCTGCTGGTTTTCGGCGACTGCCTGAGCGAAGCCGATGTTGAAAAGCTCGGCGCATATTACAAGAATTAAAGACAGGAGATAAATCAATGGCAGCTTATTTCAAGGACTACTTTCACCGCATTTTTACAAACGTAAAAAAGAGTGAGCTCATCTACTGGTGGATTCTCAGGGGGCTTATGATTTACGCCCTGATTGACACGCTCGTTAACGGCAAGGACTACAGCGGCAGCAATCCCCCCGTTCAGATTGCGGCCAACCTCGTGGGTATGTTTGCCTATGAGATTATTCAGTTCTTCCCCAAAAAGAGCAAGCTCAGGTTGTTCTCCCCCCGTTTTCAGAATATCACCGCGCTTGGCTTTTTGCTCGGCTCATTCGGCGGCGCATATCTTAACCTCTATTACGCGCTTCCCATGTATGACAAAATCCTTCACGCCACAGGTACTGCGGAGGGCGTTTACATCGGCTACGAATACACCTGCGCCACTCAGCTCAAGCTCAGAAAAACCTGCCCGCCTCAGATAGCGGCGCTCAACTCCCTCGGCTTCGGCTTTGTGCTTGCCTCCGGCTGGGAGCTGTTTGAGTTCACCTACGACCAGTTTTTCGGCGGCGACGCGCAGCACTGGAATATTCAGAACGCTATAGCCGAAGCGGGCGGAAAGATTGAAAACATCTTCCAGATGTTCCCCATTCACGATATGGAAGTCTTTGCCCAGAGGTTCCCGATTATGGATACAATGGCTGATATCGTTATGAACTTCGTCGGCGGCTTTATTATGTTTGCGATACTCAGATTCTTCCCCTACCGCCACCGCGGAAAGAATGACATCAACGCTCTGATTGAAGCGCAGGCAAGCGCCGAGAAAAACGAGGACAAAGCAGTTGACTAAAAACAATGCCCGCAGTCAAAATGACTGCGGGCTCTTTTAATTGAGGCGTCAGGTCATCTTTTCCTGCTTCACCTTTTTGTCAATCACGTGCCTTGAGGCGAGCTCGGCGCGGATGTCATCGAGCGAGATGCCCATTTCAATCATCATAACCATCACGTGGTAGGTGAGGTCCGCGATTTCATAGATGGTTTCCTTCTTGTCGTCTGCCTTCGCGGCGATAATGACCTCGGTCGTCTCCTCGCCGACTTTCTTGAGAATCTTGTCTATGCCTTTCTCAAAGAGATAGGTGGTGTAGGAGCCCTCCTTCTTTTCGGTCTTGCGCCCTTCAATCAGCTTCATAAGCCCCTCGAGGGTGAAATATCCGATATCCTCATTCTCATAAACCGGGTTTTCAAAGCAGGATACCGTGCCGAGATGGCAGGCGGGTCCGTCGGGCTTTACAAGCACGGTCAGGGCGTCTTTATCGCAGTCCGCCGTGATGGAAACGATGTGCTGATAGTTGCCACTCGTTTCGCCCTTGAGCCAGAGTTCATTCCTTGAGCGGCTCCAGAAGCAGGTCAGGTTTTTCTGCATTGAGATTTCGAGGCTCTCCCTGTTCATATAGGCGAGGGTGAGCACCTGCTTTGTTTCGGCGTCAACCACTATCGCGGGGATGAGGCCTCTTTCGTCAAATTTAAGCTCGTCAATATTAATCATATCAGTTATCCTTTCTCAGAGTCTTACGATTATGCCCTCGGCTCTGAGCCTTTCTTTGAGGTCTTTTATGCTCACTTCGCCGAAGTGGAAAATGGACGCCGCGAGCCCCGCGTCAACACGGGGAAGGGTTTTGAAAAGGGTGATGAAATCCTCAATGCCGCCCGCTCCGCCGCTTGCGATAACGGGTACGCTCACCGCGTTGCACACTTTGTCGAGCATCTCAAGGTCAAAGCCCTGCTTCACGCCGTCTGTGTCGATGGAATTCAGCACCACTTCGCCGGCGCCGTTTCCGACGCAGCGCTTTATCCACTCAATCGCTTCCATGCCGGTGTTTTCTCTGCCGCCTTTGGCAAAAACCCTGAAAACGCCGTCAACTCTCTTAACGTCCGCGGAGATTACAACGCACTGGTCGCCGTAGAGCTTTGCCGCCTCGCCAACAAGGGATGGGTTTCTGATAGCGCCGGAGTTGACGCTCACCTTGTCCGCGCCGCATTTGAGCACTCTGTCAAAATCCTCAACGGTGTTTATGCCGCCGCCGACGGTGAGAGGGATGAACACCTTTTTCGCCGTTTCGCATAAGATATCGGTGAAGAGCTTTCTGCCGTCCGACGAAGCGGTTATGTCGTAAAACACAAGCTCGTCCGCGCCGCAGCGTGAATAGTAATCCGCGAGCTCAACGGGCGATGAAACGTCGTTAAGACCTTCAAAATTAACGCCTTTAACTACTCTGCCGTTTCTGACATCAAGGCAGGGTATTATTCTTTTTGTAATCATTTTGCCGCCTCAACCGCCTCTCTTATGGATATGCTGCCCGTGTAATAGGCCTTGCCGATAATCGCGGCGTAGAGATTTGCTTTTCTGAGGTTTTTTACATCGCCGAGCGATGAAACGCCGCCTGACGCCGTGATATTGAGGGTGAAACGCTTTGAGAGCTCCTCGTAAAGGCCGAGGTTGGTGCCCTGCATCGCGCCGTCCTTTGATATATCCGTCACGATAACGGTGTCAACGCCCATCTTCTGCATCTTTTCGCAGAATGTGAAAGCGTCGTAGGCGGAGTTTTCCGTCCAGCCCTTGACGGCGACGAAGCCGTCCTTTATATCGATACCCACGGCAACCTTTTTGCCGTATTCGGCGAGCGCCGCTTTGAGAAACTCTTCGTCCGTAACGGCCGCCGTGCCGAGAATTATTCTGTTAATGCCGGATGAGATGTATTTTTCCGCAACCTCGAGCGAGCGTATGCCGCCGCCGATTTCCGAGAAAAGACCGCTCTCTTTCGCGAGAGCTCTCACGGTGTCGATATTCGGCGTTTCGCCCGTTTTCGCGCCTTCTAGGTCAACTATGTGAAGGCAGGACGCGCCCTGCTCCTTAAAATCGCGCGCAACGGCAAGCGGGTCATCGTTATAAACCGTCATCTGTTTGTAATCGCCTTTATAGAGGCGCACGGCCTTGCCGCCGTATAAATCAATCGCGGGGAAAATCAGCATACTTCCGCCTGCCTTTCGCAAAACGCTCTCAGGATGTTAAGGCCCACATCTCCGCTTTTCTCGGGGTGAAACTGCGTGCCGTAAACATTGCCTTTTACTGCCGCGGCGGTGAGGGGAGCGCCGTATTCCGCAACCGCGGCCGTATCTTTGTCACAGCCGGCGGCATAGAAGGAATGCACAAAATAAACGCAGTCGCCCTCTTTGATATACTTGAAAAGTCCGCCGTCGTCATTCTTATAGATAAGAGCGTTCCAGCCGATATGGGGAATTTTATATGAGGCGGGGATAACCTCGGCTATCGGGCGGATTTCGCCTTCAATGAGCCCGAGCCCGTCATATTCGCCGTATTCGTAGCTTTTGTCAAAGAGGAGCTGCATGCCGAGGCAGATGCCGAGTAGGGGCTTGCCGGCTTTCGCCTGCTCAACAATCACTTTGTCAAGCCCCGTTGCCCTGAGTTTTTCCGCCGCGTCGCCGAACGCGCCGACACCGGGCAGGATGATTCTGTCCGCCTGTTTTATAACTTCGGCGTCCGAGGTGACAACCGCTTTTTCGCCTATCGCGTCAAACGAGCAGGTCAGCGAAAAGAGGTTGCCCACGCCGTAATCTATTATGGCCGTCATCAGATAACACCTTTCGTTGAAGGAATTTCGTTTGCGAAGTCGCTGTCGATTTTAACCGCTTCTTTAAGGCTTCTCGCGACTGATTTGAATGCGCCCTCCGCTATGTGGTGGGAGTTTCTGCCCTCGGGCTGACGGATGTGAAGCGCGATGGGGAAATTGCGCACGAAGGCGATGAAGAATTCCTCAACAAGCTCGCTGTCAAAATCCCCGATTTTCTCTGTGGGGATATTGAGCCCGTAGCTAAGGCAGCTTCTGCCCGAAATGTCAACCGCGCTTATGATGAGCGCCTCATCCATCGGGAGGATGCATGAGCCGTAGCGGGTGATGCCCTTCTTGTCGCCGAGCGCTCTTTCAAACGCGGTGCCGAGGCAGATTCCTATATCCTCAGCGGTGTGATGATAGTCAACCTCGGTGTCGCCGAGGCATTTCACGTCAAGGTCAAATCTGCCGTGCTTCGCGAAAAGGGTGAGCATGTGGTCAAGAAAGCCGCATCCCGTGCTTATGGTGCAGGCGCCGGTGCCGTCAAGATCGAGGTTAAGAACTATATCCGTTTCGGCTGTCTTTCTGTTTATTGTTGCAAGTCTCATTTTGTTTCCTCCGTTATTTCTTCAAGCGCCCTTATCAGCGCTTCCATCTG
The DNA here is from genome assembly GCA_002309055.1 of Ruminococcaceae bacterium UBA1236. Lineage (GTDB taxonomy): Bacteria > Bacillota > Clostridia > Oscillospirales > Acutalibacteraceae > CAG-177. The sequence continues at coordinate 48,911 of DBWO01000052.1, read as the reverse complement.
GTCTCTCGTGCCGATTGAAATCCTGTTGTAATCTTTGATTTTATCCGGGGTAAAGTGCCTTACAAGCACGCCTTTTTCCCTGAGCTTAAGGTATATATCTTCGCCGCTTATCGACTTGTGCTTTGCAAACACAAAGTTCGCGAGGGAATTATTCACCTCAAAGCCGAGTTTCCTGAGCTGCCGCGTTGCGTAATCCCTGTTTTCGATAATCACCCTGCAGTTCTGCTCATAATATCCGCTGTTTTTCATCGCGGCTATGCCTGCCGCGCCCGTCATGGAGTTGACATTGTACGGGTTAAGCGAAAATTTCACGGTGTTGAGGTCCTGAATGATTTTCTCGTTTGCTATACCCATACCGAGCCTCGCGCCCGCCATACTGCGGCTTTTTGAGAAGGTCTGCGTAACAAGAAGATTGTCGTATTCTTTTGTCAGGGGCACACAGCTTTCGCCGCCGAAATCGATATACGCCTCGTCAACCACAACCACATTGTCCGGGTTTCTTTTTATGATTTCCTCAATTCTGTCTCTCTCAAGGAAAATGCCCGTGGGAGCGTTGGGGTTTGCGATGAATATCGTTTTGCCCGCGCCGTAGTAATCCTCCGGGTTTATGCTCATATCGTCATTCACGGGGATTGTTTCATAAGGCACGCGGTTAATATCCGCGAAAACGGGGTAAAAGCCGTAGGTGACGTCGGGGAAAAGCGCGGGGCACTTTGCGTGGCAGAAGGCGACGAAGGCGAAATTCAGTATTTCGTCCGAGCCGTTTGTCATCAGCACGCAGCCGCTGTCAACGCCGTAATAATCCGCCATCACCTTTGTCAGGGCCGCGTTATCCGGGTCGCAGTAGAGATTGAGCCCCTGCGCCGCTTCCTTTGCCGCTTTAACCACATCGGGGTGAGGGGGGAAGGGCGATTCGTTTGTGTTGAGTTTTATATATTCTCTGCCTTTCGGCTGCTCGCCCGGCACATACGGCACAAGCGTGCCGTATTCGGGGCGCAGAAATCTGCTCATCAGGTTTCACCCTCCGTTCTTATAACCGCGCTTTTCGCGTGCGCGGTGAGCCCTTCCTGCTTTGCAAAGAAGGCAACGTCATCCGCGAGGTCCGCGAGCGCTTCGCTTGTGAAATATGAATACTGTGTTTTCTTTACAAAATCGTCAACGGACAGCGGGCTTGAGAATTTTGCCGTGCCGCCCGTAGGCAGTGTGTGGTTGGGGCCTGCCATATAGTCGCCGAGCGCCTCGGGGCAGAATCTGCCCATAAACACGGAGCCGGCGTGGCGGATTGAATCGAGGTAATCAAAGGGGTTGTCAACGCAGAGCTCAAGATGCTCGGGAGCAATCTCATTTGCTATTTCAATAACAACCTCAAGATTGTCCGCAACGATAATCTTGCCGTTTGTGTCGATTGAAGCTCTCGCTATATCCTTTCTCTCAAGGAGCGGAATCTGCCTTTCAAGCTCGGCGCTGACCTTTTCGGCAAGGTCAAAGGAGTCGGTCACAAGCACGGCGCTTGCCATCTTGTCGTGCTCCGCCTGCGAGAGAAGGTCCGCCGCAACGTAAACGGGGTTTGACTTGCCGTCCGCCACCACGAGAATTTCGCTCGGGCCCGCAATCATATCGATTGACACGATGCCGTAAACCTGCTTTTTCGCTTCGGCTACAAACGCGTTTCCGGGGCCTACAATCTTGTCAACCTTGGGCACGCTTTCCGTGCCGTAGGCGAGCGCGGCAATGGCCTGAGCGCCGCCCACCTTGAAAATCCTGTCAACTCCGGCAACCTTTGCCGCGGCGAGAATCGCCGGATTCACCTTGCCGTCCTTTGACGGGGGAGTCATCATTACAACCTCTTTTACGCCCGCGATTTTAGCGGGGATTGCGTCCATAAGCACGGTTGAGGGGTATGCCGCCGTGCCGCCCGGCACATAGAGGCCCGCCCTGTCAACGGGTATCACCTTCTGCCCGAGCACAACACCTTTTTTATCGTTGATAATAAAGGAATTGCGCACCTGCCTTTTATGGAAGGCGGTGATATTTTCCTTCGCTCTTTCGAGCACCTTCATAAGTCTTTCGGGCACGAGTGAAACGGCCTCTTCAATTTCCGCTGCCGAAACGGCGAGGGAGTCAAGTTCGGCGCCGTCAAACTTAAGGCAATATTCTTTGAGGGCCCTGTCGCCGTTTTGTCTCACGTTCGCGATTATGCCCTCAACGGTCTCCCTGACATCGGGGGTCGAGGTGCTTCTTATGAATATTTCGCTGTTATCTATTTCGTTGTAATTGAGTATTTTAATCATTTTTAATTACCTCCGCGAGGCCCGCCGCTATTTCCTCGATTTTATCGCTCTTGAATCTGAAGCTCGCCTTGTTTGAAATCAGACGCGCGCTTATCGGCACTATATTTTCGAGCACCTCAAGGTTGTTTTCCTTAAGGGTCGCGCCTGTTTCCACTATATCGACTATAACGTCGGAAAGCCCGAGAATCGGCGCGATTTCAATTGAGCCGTTAAGGTGGATTATGTCTATATCCCTGCCGAGCGAGTTATAATAAGTACTCGCGATATTTGAAAACTTTGTGGCTACAATCAGCGTGCGGCCGGGGTCATCCCTGAAATCCCCGGGGCCAGCAACCGCCATGCGGCACTTGCCCACATTCAGGTCAAGCAGTTCAAAAACATCCGGCTCGTATTCGAGCAATATGTCCTTGCCGGCAACGCCTATGTCCGCCGCGCCTCTCTCAACATAAATTGCCACGTCGGAGGGTTTGACCCAGAAATATCTGACGCCCGCTTCGGGGTTTTCAAAAATCAGTTTTCTGTTCGGCTCCCTTATTGACGGGCACTCGTAGCCCGCCTTTTCAAACATGCTGTATACTTTTTCTCCGAGTCTGCCTTTGGGCAGAGCAACGTTTACAAATTTATCCAAAATAATCTCTCCCTCAGATTTCAATAAGCTGTCTGTACCTGAGCTTCGGCGGCACTTTTCTCAGCGCGAGCACGGATGAGCCGCTTTGCGCAAGCTCTTTCACCTTTTCGGTGAGCGCCTTTCTGTCTGTGCTGTCGCCGTAAATGAGCAGGGTGTCAACATCATACTGCTTGCCTCTGCTGAGTATCTTTTCCAGTTCGTCAAGATATACGGCAAAGCCGATTGCCTTTGATTTTCTGCCCATCTTAGCCATCAGCTTGTCATACTGACCGCCCGAAAGCACGCACGCGGGCACGCCGTCAACATAGCCCTTGAAAACAATGCCGTTATAGTATTTGATATTGCCCGAATATGAAAAATCAAGCTCGAGCATATCTTCGTATTCTCCGAGTGACCTCACCGTTTCGGAAAGGGGAATGAGGGCGGGGCAGCCGGGAATAATCTCACGGAGGCTTTCTATAACCGCTCCGGGGCGCCCGTGCAGGGCAACAACCTTGCAGAAGAGCCCGCATTTTTCATCGCTTATGCCGTTTTCCGCGCAAAGGGCGGCGATGCCGTGCAGATTTTTTTCGCCCGCGAGCGCGAGAAGCTCCGAGGCGAGGCGGCTGTCATCCGTTACGAGGTTTATGACGTAAGAGATAACATCAAGGTCCGTGATGCTGAGAATCGACGCTTCCGAGATGAGCTTAAGGCTCATTGCCGCGAGCGACAGGGTTTCGGAAATGCAGTAGCCGTCGATATTTCCCATGCATTCTATGCCTACCTGCATAAGCTCTCTGAACGCTTTGCTGCTCTTTGACACACGGTAAACGTTTTCGTTATAGTAAACCTTGCGTATGCCGTCCGGCTCGTCCTTTGTGTTTTTGATTATGGAAAGGGTGACGTCGGGTTTGAGCGCCATGAGCTTGCCGCTTGTGTCATTGAAGGTTATGATATTGTCGGAGACGAGGAATTCCTTGTTTCTTACATAAAGGTCATATTCCTCAAACTTCACCATTTTATACTGCTCATAGCCGTATTTCTCAAAAAGCGAGCGCAGAGCGAATATGATTTTTTCGTCATCCCTCAAGGTGTAATCACTTGTTTTCATCTTTCGCCATCCTCTCTATCGCGGTTTTGTATCCGCCGTTTCCGTAATTAAGGCAGCGGCTGACCCTGCTGATTGTGGCGGTGCTTATGCCTATCTCGCCCGAAATTGTGAGATAGTTTTCGCCGTTATAAAGCCGGCGCGCCGCCTCAAGACGCTGCGACATATCCTGCAGCTCTTTGATTGTGCAGAGATCCTCAAAGAAAGCGTAGCAGTCGTCAATGCTTTCAAGGTGCATTATCGCCTCAAAAAGGCGGTCTGTCTGTTCGTTCCTTATGTTCATATCTTCCCTCACATAAAATGAAAAGTAAAAAAAATGCCAACCTGCCGAAAACGGGAATAAATACCCCGTTTTGCTTTTACAAGTTAGCATATTATCACATTAGTGTGCTAAAGTCAAGCATTTTTTAAAAAGAATATTTTAATATTTTATCCTTCCATTATATGCATATTTCTCAGCGTCCCGTCCTTAATTTTCGCCTGTATTTCATAGGCGTGCGGCTCGAGGAAGGCGCCGGGGTCAGAAGACAGGGCGTTTTCCCTGAAATAAGCGGCAAACCGGGCGCAGATACCTTCAATAATATCAAACTGCGCTTCGCTTGTTTTTTCGCTGAGCAGGGCGCTGAGCGTGTCGCTCATATCCGCGAATTCATCAAGAGCTTTTATTCCTCTGAGCGCCCATTTGTAAAACGGAGCGTAACTGCCGTTCAGAAGATATATGAGAGCTATGCAGTCTTCTGCAAATTTCGCTTTGGCGAGCGCGGCGGCGCCTGTTTCTCCGTGAGCAAGGCATCTCATAAAATTATATTGCCCGCTCTGCGCCATACCGATTGCCCTTGCGGCGATTTTTTTAAGATGCACATCCTGCGGCATTCCCGTTTTTATTTCATCTCTTATCGCCGTGAAAATCCCGACATCGTCCCTGAAAATTTCGCCGTTTACCGCGGCGGCAAGGGAATAATCCGGAAGATACAGCCACTGCTCATTGCTTTCCGGAGCGCCCTTACTGCCCGTGAGGGGCATGAAGAAATCCGAAATTCTCATCACGCCGAAGTGGTTTTTGCCGTAGGGCGGTACATCCGCTTTTTTAACGCCGTCAATCTCATCCGGCAGAGCGGCATAGGCTCTCGCGAGGGGAAAGCCGATTTTGTCATAATCCTCATCCGTGAGCCAGAGACAGAAGCCCGCGCCGCTGTCGTGATCGCGGCTGATTTCATCGTCAAAGCCGAAGCAATCCGACCCGGGGCCCGCAAGCCCGGCGGTGATCCTTCCCTCGTAACCGGGGAATTCGTTTTTTATCATATCTCTGCCGTATTTTTCGTAATAACGGCGGCTGATTTCAAGCCCTGTCAATATTTCTCTCCCCTTTCGCTTATTTCCTTCTCGTCCGCGATTCTGCCGAAAAAGCCGTAAGCCGGCGCGCATTTGCGGCAGGTAAAGCCGTAACGGGGAAAGCTTATAAATCTGTCGTCCGAAAGTATTTTATAAGCCGAGTCAAGCAGCTCATTGACGCTCACGTCGAGATAATCCCTGTCAAACCTCAGGTGAGCGAGGTTAACGCAGGTAACGGCGTATTCAAGCGCGGTTGAGTCGTTTTTCCCGGTTATTTCAAGCGCCCTGAGGAAGGATTCTTCCGCTTCTGCAATTTCTCCGATATCCTGCAGGGCGAGCGCCTCGTTATTGTAAAGCCCTGCGATAAGCGGGTCATCCGGGGGCAGGGCGCGGGTCAGCTTTTCATCCGCGAGGCGGTAATATTCCATCGCCTCTTCCGCCTTGCCGAAAGCTTTCATCGTTGTGGCGCAGTTAAGCAGTATCGTGCCGCTTGTTTTGTCATCAAGGCGCATTTCAGTTATAAGGTCAAGGCACCCGTTAACCGCGTTCATGCCTGCCTGCTCATCGCCCGTCTGCCTGTAATAGCCTACGCACTCGTCAAGCACGGTCAGCATTCCCGCGCGGTTGCCCTCGCGGCGGCACAGGTCAAGACTCTGCGAGAGATACTCTCCCGCGGCGGCGAGGTCATTGCGGGTGAAAAAGCCGTCAAGCTCTTTTATAAATTCTGACGATATAAACGCTGACATATTGTAACCTTTCTGCATTGAAAAAAATGTGATAATATGATAAAATAATTCAGGCTAAAATGAGGTGAAAAAATGAAAAACGCATTTTTCGCGATGGTATCGCGCATGAAATATATAAACCGCTGGGCGCTTATGCGCAATGAACACAGCGAAAATCTTATGGAGCATTCCTTTGAGGTTTCCGCCATTGCTCACGCTCTCGCCGTTATCGGCTGCAGGAGATTCGGCAAGGATATAGACTGCGACAGGGTTGCCCTTCTCGGCCTTTATCACGACACGCCGGAGACTCTCACGGGCGATATGCCCACCCCGGTAAAGTATTACAGCGAAGAGGTGCGAAAGGCATACGCCACGGTTGAAACAGAGGCGTGCCGCAGCTTAATCGCGATGCTCCCGGAGGATCTGAGAAGCGAATACGAGCCTCTTTTCTTTCACGGGGAGAGCGACAGCGAGCTCTGGAAATACGTTAAAGCGGCGGATAAAATCAGCGCTCTCATAAAATGCATTGAGGAAAAGAAGGCGGGCAACTCCGAGTTTGACTCCGCCGCCGAGAGTGTCGCGGCATCCGTTGACGCGCTCGGGCTTGAAGAGGCGAAGGTGTTTGTAAGTGAATTCCTGCCGGCATACGACCTTACGCTCGACCGTCTCAAGGACGAATAATACCATTTAATTATAATACTCCCGCTGAAAATTATCAAGTGACGAAAAAGGTGATGTTGTGAAAACAAACGGATTTATCGCAATCGTGCTTTCGCTCATTCTTATCGCCGCCGTTTTCTCGGCGTGTGAATTTAAAAATCCCCTGAAAATACCGGAGACAACCGAGGAGTCAACCACACAGACCACCACTCTGCCTCCCGACTTTGACTCATGGAACAAGTCCTACTCCGATTATCTTCTCACTCTCATTGACGGCGCGCCGAATCTCGCGGGTTACGGCTATGAGATTGAAGAGTGCATATTTGATTTAATCGACCTTGACGCAAACAACGTGCCGGAGCTTCTCATCTCCGAGGGTGACAAGGACGCCTCCAAGGTCGACATTTACAACTACGACGGTTATCAGACCCGTTACGCGGGCTCCGCGGGCGCGGGCGGCAAAATCAGTTATGTGCCGAACGCGGGAATCCTTTATTCTTTTGAAGAGAGTAACGGCCAGCAGACCCACACCGTTTACACCTATGACGGTCAGGCCGTGAAGCAGAAATGGCAGGGTGTCATCCTCGAAACCCCGTCGGCTGATAATGAAGAGGAAACCGTGACACAGTATTTTATTACCGGCACGGAGGAGCCCGTATCATCCGGGGACTATACCAGGGAATACGCGGCGAATGTGCCCGCTGAAACGCAGGTTTTCGGCAGAGAAGGCTTTGAGCTAAATAAAGAAAACGCCCTCGCTCTCGTATCGGAAACCGGAGGCGAAGGTGTAACCGGCGAGGATCAAAGCAGCACAGCCGCTTACGTCGCGCAGGCAATCCCCGAGGGAGAGGCGGCCTTGGCATATAAAACGGTTCTGCTCGACAAAATCCTGAACGAAGCAACCGCCGATATGCAGTTTGATTTCAGAAACATCGACTCGGACGATATTCCCGAGCTTCTCATATCACGCGGAAAGAGCGAATATTCGGGCGTTGAGGTTTATGGCTTTGACGGCGAAAAAGCGGTGCTCCTGTGCACCTCCGGCTCATTCGGCAAAACCGCCTGCGGAGACGGAAACGGCATAGTCGCCGGCTCATTCAAAACCGAGGAGAATGAAAGCTGTGTTGTTTATAAGATAGACTCCGCTAAGTGCGAAACCGTGTGGAAAGGCGAAATAATAACGGGCGAGGACGGCGAAACGGAATACTACTCAAATGACGAGAATGTTTCCGCGCAGGAATATGAGGCGGAGTATAACGAATACTTCTCCGAAGACACCGTAACCCCCACCGCCGAAACCGCGTACCCTCTCACAGAGGAAACCATAAACGCTGTTCTGGCATAATTAATTACCTGTTTAATCATAAAGCAAAACAAATACCAAGCCGTGAGGTAATCACATGAAAAAATCCGTTATCAAATCCGTATCGGTGCTGCTTGCGCTGTGCATAATGTTTTCAATCTGCGCGCTCGGCGTGTCCGCGGAAACGTCATACACAATCGTTTCTCCTTATGAAGATGTCATATGGACGGGAGACGGCGCGTGGGGCGCATACAAGGGCAACCTTCACACACATTCATTCGTCAGCGACGCTCAGGTTGACTACCGCGATATGATTCTCGGTTACTATGAACGCGGCTTCGACTTTCTCGCGATGACCGACCACGGCGTAACCGGCAAGGCGTGGAACGAAAAGCCCACCGAACTCCCCCTTTATCTCTATCAGAGGATAATCGGCAACACCGTTCACTATTTCTCCGACGAAGAGTTTGATGCTCTGCAGAACGGCACATATCCCGTTGACGGCGAGGAGAGAGGCAGAGGAATGATCTGCATCACCGGCGGCAACGAGCTGAACGCTCTGACCGTTACCAAAGACCACGTGAATGCCATTTTTCTTCCGGAGCACGCGGGCGACAACTACCTCGGCTTTGAAAACGATTATGAGGGCGCTGTGCGCCTTGTCGATCACTACGGCGCGCTTTCATTCATCAATCATCCCGGCGACTGGCTCAATAGCAACGCGGACCGCGCCAATTGCTCCGACCCCGAGAAAATCGCATATTTCGCGGATATTCTTCTGCGCTATGACTCCTGCCTCGGCATGGAAGTATTCAACGAGCACAACGGCACCACCGGCTATGACAGAGACACCTGGGACAATCTCCTGATGGCCTGCCTGCCCTACGGCAAGAGGGTTATCGGCTTCTCAAACGGCGACACTCACTATATGAGGGATATCGATTCATCCTTCTCCGTGTTTATGATGGAAGAAAACACCCCCGATAAAGTGAAGGAGACAATGCAGTCCGGCTCCTTCTTTGCCGTTACCAGAGTTATAAGAAAAGACACCGAAAAATTCGGCCCCGAAACAGATATGGATGTCAGAGACTCCGGCCTTCCGTATCCGATGTTCAGGGGCATCAGAGTTGACGGCCACAAAATCACGATTGATTATACAGACGCCAATGACGTCAGATGGGTTGCAAACGGAAACGTGATTGACAGCCGGAAGGTTGCTCAGAGCAGCGAAACCGCGTCATACACCATTGATCTCGATGAAATCGAAGGCGCGGAGGACTTCCTTTATGTCCGCTGCCAGCTTATGGGCGAGGGCGGCATAACTCTTACACAGGCGTTTGTTATTAACAATGGCGAAGCTCCGAAGGAATATGTGAGAGACGAATCCCCCGCCGCTCAGGCAAAGCGTATCGCAAATCAGTTCTTCAGCTTGAGATTTTTCGTAATAATCAAAAAGCTTTACAGCCTTATAGCAGAGAGCATAGGATAACAGAATTATATTATAATACATTATAAAACTCCCCCGCCCGATTAATTTCAGGCGGGGGATAATCATTTATTCAGGCTTTGTGTTCTTGTTCAACCTCATTTATTCTCAATGTCTAAATTTCAATTATTCTCTCTCTCGAAAAAAGATAAAGAAAAAAGATAAAAAAAGAGAATAAAAAACGGATTCAAAAAATGATTAATAATTAAAAAGATAAATTTAAAAATGATTTATTAAATTGATTATTTTGAGATAATTAAATTGATAATTAAATTGATTATTTTTTTGATAATTTTTTTATTAAACAGATTATTAAATCGCTTATTTTTCAAGGATTTTAAAAAGATAATTAAATTAAATTTTTGCTTTTTATTTTTTCTTTTTAATATTCCTTTTAATGAGTCTTTTTCCAAATAAATCAATTGGATTTATTTGAGTTTGTTTTTTTGAGACCGGGCTTTAAACAAAAAAATAAACGGACTTGTGTCTGATAACACAAGTCCGAAAAAGACGATAATTTTATTTTAGATTTTCAGGATAATTGATTCCGAATAATGATACTTTGTATTATTCCCACTCGATTGTGCCGGTGGGCTTGGGAGTTACGTCATAAAGCACGCGGTTAACGCCGTTTACCTCTTTGAGGATGCGGTCGGTAATTTTGAAGAGCAGGTTCCAGTCAAGGGGCTCAACGGTTGCCGTCATGGCGTCCTTGGTGTTTACGGCGCGGATGATGACGGGGTTTTCATAGCAGCGAAGGCCGTCCTTAACGCCCACGGATTTGAGGTCGGGCACAACGGTAAAATACTGCCAGACTTTGCCCGCAAGGCCGTTAGCGGCGAATTCCTCGCGCAGAATGGCGTCGGACTCTCTGACGAGCTCAAGCCTTTCGCGGGTGATTGCGCCCGTGCAGCGAACGCCGAGACCGGGGCCGGGGAAGGGCTGACGGTAAACCATGTTGTCGGGCAGGCCGAGCTCTTTGCCCACAACTCTTACTTCATCCTTGAAGAGAAGCTTGATGGGCTCAACAAGACCCTCAAAGTGGATATCCTCGGGCAGGCCGCCGACATTGTGGTGCGCCTTTACGGGGCCGGATTCGAGAATGTCGGGGTAAATTGTGCCCTGAGCGAGGAACTCAACGCCGTCAAGCTTTCTCGCCTCTTCCTCGAACACTCTTATGAACTCTTCGCCTATGATTTTACGCTTCTTTTCGGGCTCCGCAACGCCTGCGAGCTTGTCAAGGAAGCGGTCAACAGCGTCAACATAGATGAGGTTCGCATCCATCTGGTTGCGGAA